>JAUVVQ010000066.1 GCA_030604525.1 Phycisphaerae bacterium
GCAAAAGCCGTTTGACCGGCGATGTGAAAACGCCGCCCGCCGAGTCGCCTCGTCGCGACTGGTCGGACCCGGAATTTAGAGCATCTATCGTAGTAACAATGTCTTCGATAATCCAGTAAGCTAACTGGTAATACCAGCAGTCTTTAACTGCCTCGTCCATCCCTGCATATTTATATCCTCCCCAGTATTCATATCCGCTCAAATCAGTCGGATTAGCATAAACATAACCAGATTCCGCCTTCGCCCGGCAAATAACATCCCTTATCGTAGCGTCTGCCTCGCTTGACCTCCAGTACGAGCTTCCACCACCCCAACCGGAAGCTGATGAGCTCTGTAAACTCCTCGCCAGCTCAGCCTCCATGGGACAATCAACAGCATTTAAACTGGAAATTAGCTCCTCTAACGCAATGCGAAATCGCTGGCCAAATTCCTCGAAAATCAGCACCGATGTATCCTTCGGCTCAGGAAATATCTTGTAGCTTAATAACTCCCTTTGAGTGCTTCGCTTGCCTAAAAGGGCAACGCTGTTGGCGTCTCTTTCAAAGGCAAGCTGATACCTTTGTTCCTCTTGCTGTTGGTTAAACGAAACTGGAGTATCGTTGAGGTATTGAATTCTATTGCCTAACATAATACTTTTGGCTGCCATCAGGTCCTTGAGCTTACTGCTCATTAACCGGGTAGGTATAAAAATAAGCACGGCAACCAGCGCCAAAACAGCTGGAACTAACAACGATGAATAATTCTTAAGAAAACTTATTCTTTGTATGACCTCTTTATATTTAGAGATATCCATTTTAGCTCACCAAACCTGTTTTTGCTCTTCGGCTTTTATCTGCCGGCTCGCCGGGATTTTCCCGGCCCAACTGCCTTTTTCTTTTGTTGCCTTAGTAATAGACCTCCTCAGTCCGCTCAATCTGCTCCGGTGCATCTTTCCAGACAAATTTAAGATTTAGTATAAACCAATAGTCATTAGCGTTATAAACAACATTGCCCGACCTGTCGACTTTCTCTTCTCCGCTCTCGTCCAACTCGGCAACCTTGCTGATAATTTCCTTTGTCATAGGGTCAATCAAAACCTGCTGACCTTCCTCCCTATACTCGACCGGCCCTCTTGTTGTTGTTCCTTCAAACCGGACATCCACAAGGCCTATCCCTGCCGGCATATGCTCAACTTCCATCTCGACTCCTATACTGACTGGATCCTTTTCAAACCCAAAATGTTGAGCATCGCTCTTTTTGTATAGCTCAAACAGACTGTCGCCGTCAAAAAACTCATCAAGATTCAAGAGTCGAGTAACAACACCCCATTTGCTTTTATCATCCCCCACACCAACAGGATCTATCAACTCACCTATGTTTTTATAGGGACTGTACCCGGCTATAGCTACCACGAATCCGGACTTTACTTCCTCCACAACCTTCTCGTCCCCCCCTATTCCATAAACCTCCGGAATAAACTCAGTAAATTCTCCATCCTCATCCTCATACTCATCATCTTCATCCTCCTCATCTACCCAGTCATGTTCATCATCATAAAATTCACCTCCGGTTCCTCCCCTTCTCCGTCCCATTATTATCTCTTCAGTATTAATGAACTGAGCCTTCTGTATATCATCAGTAAAGTACACAGACATATTCGTTACAAATATCTGCTTTCGCTCCTTGCGGGGAACCTTTAAAACCTCTTTTACATCACCCTTGGCAAAAGCTTCATAAAGCCCCTTCTGTTCAGGATTGTTTTTTTTGTTGGGCAAAGTTGAAATTACGCTCTGTATCAATAGTGGAACCACATCACGATACTTAAAAGGTTCAAATCCTTTTGCTATTATCGCTTCAGAATCAGCTCCTTTACCTCTTTGGGCTTCGAGATCATCTCTGGCTTGCTCGGCAGTGTTAATGATACTTTCGATTCCCCGCCTAATATCTTCTTTGTTTCTGTAATTGGCATTGTCAAAAAATGTTCTCGCAAAGGACAGAACTGAAACCAGCAGCAGCACACACGCCGCAGCGGTAAAGTACTTGGCTTTACTTACCCAGGCCATCGACCTGGCAATACTCCTTGGGAGCAGATTGCTCCGTATCCTGGCCAGGCCCAGACCTTGTAAAGCAAGGCCGTAAACAGTACCAAAATCACTGACATTCTCATGGAATTTCGCTGCCGAGACACCTGGGCCTATCGCAAGCCTCTTAAATGAATCCGGCCTTTCAACAGGTATCTGCAAACTCTGCTGAAGATACTTCAGCAGGCCCCGCATCTTCGTTCCACCGCCCAGAGTAATAATCTTGAGCAACTTAGTGTTCGGATTGGAGCTTTTGTAAAAGCCCAGTGACCGTTGAATCTCAGAGGCCAAATCTGTGAAAACCGGCCTCATCGCCTGGAATATCTGTCGGGCATATTTGCTCATCGGAGCGGTACGTTTGAGTTTTTCAGCTTTTTCAAAATTGAGCTTAAACGTATCTGCCACCGCCCGCGTAAAGGCATTACCTCCCATAGGAATACATCTTTGCCAAACCGTCGATCTCGTGCAGACAACCAAATCGGTATTTTCCGCACCTATATCGAGAACAACGATGGCTTGATTGGCGGACCTCCCTAAATCAGTACGGTCGTACAGCACGTAGTTATACAGAGCCATCGGTGCCATCTGAACGTAGCGAACCGTTATATTTTCTCTGCCAAAATGCTCCAATGCCGAGCTGACTACCTCACTTTTAATTGCAAAAATGCCAACCTTGGTCTCACCGCTGCCGGCCTTTGTCATCAACTGCCAGTCCCACTGCACCTCGTTAATATCAAAAGGAATCTGCTGAGCTGCCTCGAACCTGACGATTTCAGGAATACGCTTTGGCTCAACAGGCGGTAGCTTCACAAACCGCGCAAAACTGTTCTGACTCGGCACACAAACAACTACATCATCTTTGCTCAGATTGTTCTTCCTTACGAACCGGCGCAAACTCAATGCAGTCAGCTCGTCCCTCTCCGCAGCCGTTACACCGCTTCCGTTGAGAATTTTGCCGTGCTGGATATTGTCAAACCCGGTTACTTCAACAACACCCCTTTCGTCACTCAAGCGCAGTGCTTTGAGTGAATTATTACCTAAATCCATTGCCCAAACCGTTGCCATAATAAACCTCTCATCTCATAACTGCATATATATATTATATCATATTTTACATACTTTCTTTTACGGATTCCACAAATTTCTGCCACTCATCCTCGTTTATGACCTTTCTTACTTCCTCATCGAGCCAGAGTTCCTCAAGCCATTTTATTAACTCCTCAATATCAAGGGGGGTAACTTCAGCTGGCTGTTGTTTGGCCGGCGCTACTGCTGTGTAAAGCCCTTCTGTAAGGCTGAGACTCTGACCCATATCCTGGCCCATCATCGCTCCATCTGCCTGCCAGAGCCAATTCTCTGTAAATGACCCGACTTCCAACATAGTTATTTCCCCATCCCAATTATTGGGTTCTTCGTACATAGCATCGTAGTTAGTATTTGGGTCCCAGACAGAATCTTGGTAGTGATTGCTGAAAAGAGCAAAATCGTAGAAATCAACTTTATCATCGGCATTGAAGTCTCCATAGATTTCAGGAAAATCTACTTCAAGAATACCTCCTTGGGGGACATAAATTACTGCATAAAGATTGTTCCATTGGTCATAATAATATCCCTGGTCCGCAGAATTATCTACAATCTCAACATAATCACTGAACATTGATAGTACCTTGCCATCCGGCGACTTCTCATACATATACATAGACATTGGCATTTTTGAAACAACATTGGAGTCCTTAACAGCTTTAAGGATGACAGTGCTGTGGGCGTCGTTTCCGTCAAACGGCTCTGGCAGGTTTACATCGGCCCAAAGAACATAGGGCTCACAGGTATTCATTGTCTCAATTATATCGTTAGGGTCATTTGGCTCAGCAAACCATAATGCATACAATTTATTAGGGTCGTCCCAATACCACTGTCCTAAATAAGGGTCCCACCTTAATTGATACCAGTGTGCCCAATCAAGATAAGGCTGTCCAGAAGAAGTTGTATCCATGGTTGTTACTGCTTGTCCAGTATGACTTTTGGTATCAAGAGGATAATCAGATGCCTTGCCCTTTGGAGACTTTTCGGCTGTGGGAAATTCAATTGTGATTGCCTTATATTCAAGAGATTGCGTCGGCGTGCCGTAGCCTTCCAATTCTCCAATACCTGAAAAGGAGTTACCGTAAACACCTCCAGCGGGCTCCCACATATTTTGATACTGTACCCTTACGAAGTAGGCCCATACATAAACTGTTCGCAGGGGGGCATGGGCTCGTGGTATTGTTATTTTAAGCTGCACCAAGGTATCAAAAACATCGTTATAACCACCACCAGGTCCAGGAAGTTCATATCCGTAATCAAGAGGGGCGTCAGGGTTAAATGTCCCTTCAGGGTCTCCAAGTCCTGCATATATCCACAGTCTTCCATCGCCATCTGTTCTGCCATGAACAACACCATCATAAATACCGGAACCTGCCTCAGGAAATACCTTAATGAACCCGTACTTTTCTCCATTCGGCGCTGTATCTTCCCAGATGTCGCCAAAGCCGCTGGGACTATAATGGTCAACAGCTTCAATATCAACACGTATGCTCGCCTCATGATATTCTTCATCCATCATGTCTTCTAATTGAAGAAAGAATCCATGGGCAAGTCCGCAAATATCTTTTCCTTCTGCATCCTGGCTAACCGCCCATTCATCAAGAGATTTTGGGCCCCATGTTCCTTCTTTATAAAGTAAAGCCACTTCGAAATCACCAATATATACCGAGCTTGGTGATTGTGAGTCACCGCAACCATCATGGAACAAGACAAACAAACAGGTGATAACACACAGTCCCCATCTAAATTTAGTTTCTTTTTTCCTCTTCACAATTATTTCCCTTTTCTTTTCTTTTCCGGTTTGCATATACTAATCCTGTATTTTGGTGAAGAATCGGATGGAGGGACATACAAAACCACTTTGTCCCCGATTTTTCCTCTAATTTCAGGATTGTCAGACAGAATGAATGGCTCTGTCTCAACAGTAAACTCAAGCTTGTCGTCCGACAGACTCAAGAGTCTGACTTCCACAGCTTCAGAACTTACAGGTTTGTCTCCCTTTTTAGTCATAGCGCAGATTGCCACTGGTTTTGAGAGATAAGGAAGTATCTCTCCAACATTTTTACCCACATCCGCTTTGTTTACAGAATCAAGAATTTTTCTAACAGGTTCGGGCAGTTTTCCATAAGGCGATGGGAGCTCAAACGACCATTCATACTTATACGGATTGAACCAGGCAACATCATTTACATCAAGTAATATCACAACATGGAACTTATCATTTGGGTCCATCAACTCTTTTTCCTTATGCTTTATGATTTCGATTTCCCCGGTTTTGGCTTCCCATACTTTGTACTTTTTACCGGTTTCATCAACCCATTCGATTAACTTTCCTTCGATACCTTTCGACTCTTTCCAGATTTTCCAGATCTTGTGCTCTTTTACCGGCTCTACTTTGTAGGCCCATTCGATGAACTGGTCAACTGTCCAGCCGGTATCCCCTATAGTTTCATTGTTGGCAGAAATCCTGGATGCAAGTAAAATCACTACACAAATAATCACCACAAGGATTAGAAAACCTGCGATTTTTCCTTTCCTTTTCACAATTATCTCCAAATCTGCAATTCTTCCGCAGGCATGAGCTTCGACAGATTAACGCTGTTTTTAGTTCGTGGTCTATGAACTGTGAACTACCAATCTACGAGCTCAATTAGCCTTGTAAGTTCGCCTCAACAATTATAAATTATACCATATTATGAAAACTTTTTCCATAAATACCCTTGGCTGCAAGGTCAATCAGTATGAAAGCCAGCAGGTTCGAGAGCTGCTCGAACGGCTCGGACTGGCGCAGGTCGAAACCGCCGATAGGCCAGACCTAATTGCTATTAATACCTGCTGCGTAACTCTACGTGCTTCGGCCAAGAGCCGACAATACATCAGAAAAGCACAAAAGCTAAGTCCTGATACTGTTATAGTGGTTTACGGCTGTCTACCTGCTGTACAAATCGGCGAACTAAACGATTCAGGTGAAAAAAATGTCCATCTCGTCAGGCGCCGGGAGACCATTGCCGCCACTTTGAACCAAATAGTTGGCGGCTTTGCCGCCAACTCAAACTCCCACGGCTCTCAAACCTGCCGAAACACTTTAATTAAAACAAAAAGTACCGCTAAGGTCAAGCCCAAAAACGACTTAGCCGCCCAGCCGGAACTTGCCCCCCTAACGGCATTTAAGGATCGGACCAGGGCATATCTTAAAATTCAAGAGGGCTGTGACGGATACTGCACCTATTGTATCATACCTAAAACTCGCCCCTTTGTTCGCAGCAAGCCGGCCGAGATAGTCCTGCAGGAGGCACAGGCCCTTGTTGAAGCCGGCCACAGGGAGATTGTCGTAACAGGGGTATTCCTCGGTGCTTATGGGCAAAAGACCGTCAGACGAAAATACTGGGACAGCCGGGAAAACGACAAATTAGCTGATTTGCTCGATAAAATGGCAGAAATCCCGAATCTTGCAAGGATAAGGTTGAGCTCGCTGGAGCCGGCTGATGTAACGCCGCGGTTGCTCGAGACTTTCTGCAAACACGGTAACATTATGCCACATCTGCACTTATCGCTGCAGTCCGGTTCAAACACCACGCTTAAGAGGATGCGCAGGCAATACACCGCAGACGAATTCATCGGAGCCGTTGAGTTGATTAAATCCCGGCTGGACAGGCCCGCCATAACCGCTGATTTAATTGTGGGTTTTCCAGGTGAAACCGATGCTGATTTTGAGCAGACTGCCGGTCTGGCAAGAGAAGTTGGCTTTGCAAAGATGCACGTTTTTGGCTTTTCGCGGCGTAAAGGCACCGTTGCGGCAGGTTTGCAAGATACGGTAGATACTAAAGTTATGAAAGAGCGCTCAAAAATACTGCGTAATCTGGACATTGAACTTGGCAGGAAATTTCGAGGGCAATTTATCGGCGAAACCACTGCAATTTTACTGGAAAACAACAATGGGCAACCGTGCGGGCGAAGCGAAAGATATTTTATGGTTTATCTTGAAAAAACAGGGGTTAGATTCAATAAAAACGAGCTGGTGAGGGTGAAATTGACTGAGAATAAGGAAAATGGGGTAGTTGGCCAGCCTGCAAAGATAGAGAGTTAACAAACCAAATTCGGCTGGTTACAGCCGGTATCAGTTCGCACAAAAAGCGCAAGTTTTTTCGCAAATGCGTAAATCTTTAAAAACTATACTAACAAAATTCAGGACTGAAATTATCCAGAATTTGATAAAATTGGCGAAATTTAACCACAGATTTCACAGATTACACTGATTTTTGGGGTAAAAACGGGGGTTGGGTAGTTGGGTTGTATGGTTTGGGTAAAATAGGTAAGAAAAAAGTGGTGAAAAGTAGAGAAAAGTAGAGAAAAAATGAGAAAAGTAGCGACAAAATTGCGAAAAGTAGCGACAAAATTGCGAAAATTTGCAAAAAATAGAGAGAAATTGC
>JAUVVQ010000084.1 GCA_030604525.1 Phycisphaerae bacterium
CCAAATTCTGCTGCACGGAGATTTTTTCCTGAACCCGCGAGGGATTATTCTCGGCTCGAACGAGCGCGAGTTCTGGCTGG
Source organism: Phycisphaerae bacterium (assembly GCA_030604525.1). Taxonomy (GTDB): domain Bacteria; phylum Planctomycetota; class Phycisphaerae; order Sedimentisphaerales; family Anaerobacaceae; genus JAUVVQ01. The sequence continues at coordinate 81 of JAUVVQ010000084.1, forward strand.
CGATAAAACCAAGAGAGATAAGCACTTACCATTGGGGTCTGTGGTCTGAGCAAAACTCATCCCAGAGTATTATCATTAATCCTAAGACTCTGCTTGAAGCTCTGGGAATTGTGCCGCCTGGCAGCGATGAAACCTGGTTCCTATCGAACGAAGGTGTATTTGATGTGCTTACGAAAAGAAATGACCAGGGCCGGATAGTCAAAAAGGTGTATATCTATAATTGCGACTATCGAGTTTTCAAAATTGAGTATTTTAATGTGGATGGCGAAGTGATGGCTATTGCAGAACTATATAAATATAAAGAAATGTCCGAGGGTTTTTTTGTTCCTCGCGTCATAAAAAGTATTACATACACCCAGGAGGGTCGTGAAGATTCGGTCATAATCACTCTTAAGTCAGTAAAGCCAGATAAATTTGACAAAAAAAAGCAGGATGATTATTTCAATCGTCGCAAGCCGAAAGGTTTCAAGCGCGTTTATAGAATCATTGACGGCCATATAATTGAACAGCCGGAGTGAATAAAAACGGGGTTTGTTTATGGGCAGGATAAGTCTAAAAGAAAGAATAAACGAGGGCCTGTTTCTGTTGGATGGGGCGATGGGGACTGAGCTGATTGCCCGCGGGATTAAAGCAGGCACATGCAATGATTATCTAAATATAGAGTCGGCGGATACGATTTTTGATATTCATCGGTCTTATTTTCAAGCTGGCAGCGATGCGGTTATTACCAATACGTTCGGGGCGAATAAATACGCACTGGCGAGGCACGGCCTTGACGATAAGGTCAAAGATATAAATACCGCAGCGGCGCAAATAGCTCACGGGGCTGCCGGCGAGGAAAAGTATGTCTTAGGTGATATCGGGCCGAGCGGTGATTTTCTGGAGCCACTGGGACCTTTGAAAGCGGATAGATTAAAAGATGCTTTTGCTGAGCAGGCAAAGGCACTTTTGGGTGGTGGTGTGGACGGGTTTATAATCGAGACGATGACAGCTCTTGATGAGGTGACAATTGCAATCGAAGCGGTCAAATCTATATCTGATTTGCCGGTATTCGTTTCGCTTGCCTATGACCCAGCCGGCGAGAAATTTAGAACGATGATGGGAATTGACCCTGCTGATGCAGCCGACAAACTCCTGCCTCTTGGAATTGATGGTATAGGTTTTAATTGCGGTAGTTTAAGTATGGAACAATACGTGAAGCTTGCTCAAATCTATGTGTCAGAGACGAAGGGAGAGGTTGCAATCCTTGCGGAACCGAATGCAGGAAAACCGGAACTGGTTGATGACCAGGTGATATATAAGGTAAGCCCGGAGGATTTTGCGGCGGCAGTGGAAAAGATTCATTTGGCCGGTGTAAACATTATTGGCGGCTGCTGCGGGACCGGCCCGGCACATATTGAGGCTGTGGCTGCTAACTTGAAAAAATAATGAATATTGATAGGCGGAAATAGGTAGTATAATAGTATGCCTTATTGACCGATATAATTGTAATATTATACTTTCAGATTGCCGAAACATATGATATTATTGTTTTGTTACGTAGGATAGGTTCCCTTAAAGAAAGGTGGTCGTAATGGTGAAAAAAAGTTCAACAGTAAAGTCGAAAAAATCTAGCAGGAAAGATGTTTCGAAAAAAGAGGAGCTTGGGATCCTTGAGAAGGGTAAGATTAATTTCGACTATATTAAGAGCAATCAGTTTCGGGTGGTTCGCGTTGATGGTGTGCACGGAGGTATTGCACCTAATGGCCATACTATTCAGATGGCTCTTTTTAGTGAGCGGGCACCGATACCCAAGAGGGAAACATATAAATTAAAACAAGGGAAGTTGGGTGAGCGGACTGCAGTTGAGCAAAGAGATGCTATTATTCGTGAGGTCGAGGTTGAGGCGCTCATCGACATAGAAACTGCGAAAAGAATAGCTGAATGGCTTAAAGGTAAAATTGATGTGGCTGATAAATTAAGGAAACGATTAGGAGAAACATGAGTCCACAAGAATTGTATACAATTGATGTGTCATCTACCTCGCAAAGAGGTATATGTTACTTGGGGGACCGGGAGAGTTTTAATCCAAGCTCTGGATTAGATAATTACATTTTTTTGAGCAATTTGAAACTTGGCTCAAGTCTGTGGGCGTATTCAGTTCCGATTACTGATATGCAATTAAACCAAAGGTTTACTAACCTTGTAAGAGAGTGGAAAAGAGAAACTGTAAATATCTCCTCAATCCAGCAAATGGTATTACACTCATGCTATCAAGAAATCATCGCCATGGGACCTAAGGCAATTCACCTGATTCTAAATGAGCTGAAACAGGAACCTGATTTCTGGTTTTGGGCGCTCAGGGCTTTAACTAGGGAAGACCCGGTTACGGAAGACATACGCGGAGATGTGATGGCAATGAGAGAAGCATGGCTCGATTGGGGAAGGAAGCATGCGTATTTATAATCCCCGAAAGTTCTTCATTAGTTTTCCACGTCTTGCGAAGTCACCGTTTCCTTTCACTGTCGCCAGCCCGGTCGACACGGGATATAACTGTATTGCTTGGGTAGTTGGTGAAAATTACCGCTGGTGGTGGCCCAGTCGCGATAGCTACTGGCCTACAGGTTGTCCGCAGGAAATAACAATTTCAGCATTCAAAAAAGCGTTTGCCACGTTAGGATATGAGCTGTGTAGTGACGGACGTCGCGAGGTGGGGTATGAGAAAATTGTTTTGTATGCACAGAAAAATGAACCAACACATGCGGCAAGGCAGCTAACCAGCGGGCGGTGGACTAGTAAGCTTGGCAAAAACGTGGATATTGAACACAAGGTGAAGGATTTAGAAGGTCCGTGTTATGGTAAGGTAGCGATGTATTTTCGCCGTCCGAGGCAGAATGTACAGTCATCCACGACATCGATATGACAAATTAGACGGTACTCAGGAATTTTGCGATTTGGTTTATGGTTTTTTCGGTGGTGCCCTTGTTTTTTCTGATTACGTCTCGGCCGTTGCGGGCGATTTTTCGGGCGAAGTCCGGTTTGAGAAGACATTTTTGCATTGTTTGAAGCAAATCGTCCTTGTCTTTGACCATAATAGCACCCTGGTCGGCCAAAAGCGCATCAACGGTTTGTTTGAAATTGAAGGCGTGTGGGCCGAATATGGTGCATTTGCCGAGAGCAACCGCCTCTATCATATCGGAGCCGCCCATTGGTACGAGTGAGCGGCCGACAAAAATTATGGTTGCAAGCGAGTAAAATTTTCTTAAATCGCCCATAGTATCGCCGAGGATAACCGTATCAATTTTC
>JAUVVQ010000024.1 GCA_030604525.1 Phycisphaerae bacterium
AAGGAAATGGTATAATAAAGAATAATTGGCTGTTTTTTTTCTTTTTCCGTCGTGTTTTTGTGTGAGAGCGAAAAAGGCAAAAACAGTTTTGTTCCGATGAAGTGCATCGGGATGGCTGGTGTTTAAAACTTCGGTTAAATTTGTATGGCTGGCGGCAGGTTTTTAGCATAGGAGATTCTCAATGGCGAAAAGAAATGGCTTTACCCTTATTGAGCTTCTGGTAGTAATTGCCATTATAGCTCTTTTGATGTCTATTCTGGCGCCTGCCCTTACGAGGGTAAGGGAGCAGGCAAAAGACGCTTTATGTATGTCTCGTCTTCACCAATGGGCGGCAATATTCAATATGTATGCGGATGATAACGACGGTCATCTAACTGGTTGGCACTGCTTAAACCCCGGTGATGAAACCTATGCCCCTCCGGGAGCAGCACTGGGTCAGGGCCCGTGTGATTCCGGCCCTGGGTTTCATGAGCACTGCTGGGTGCCGAGATTACATCGTTTTTATGGTGAGAAGATAAAATACGAACAAGTAAGCGGACAATGGGTTGCCCAGACAGCGAACTGGGACTTTTGTATGTGCCCTGCGACATATAAGACGTGGGAAGATGGCGAATTTGGCGGTTCTATGACTGGCTGGTCATTCAAGTGGTTACAGGAATTTGCACAAGGCGAGTATATTAATTGTTCCTATTATGACGGTTCATATGGCAGCTATAGTAAAAACAGTTGGGTTACCGATGCAGTTGGAACTACTGATGAGGAGCGGACCTGGGACACGACCAGAGTAAGAGAAGCCAGCAGGGTGCCACTCTTCGGAGACGCCACATTCTGTGGTGCATTTCCACAGGAGGAATCAGATATTCCAGAGAATAAAGACCGTATGCCTTTTGACGGGCTTCGGTTTTGCATAGACCGTCACGATTTGACGGTCAATCTTGTTTTCCTGGACTTTACAGTCAGAAAAGTAGGTCTAAAGCAACTCTGGCAGCTTTACTGGCATCGCGACTGGGACCTGAGTTTGACACCTGACCCCAAAGACCCTGAGCAATGGCCAAGCTGGATATGGCCTGCACCTAAGATAAAATTAGGATTTTAAGATTTTAAGAATGAGCAGAGAAGAGGCCGGCCTTAAAACCGGCCTTTTTTATTTTCTCGTCGGAAGTGTGGATACGGCTTTAATGGATATAAAACAAAAAGTTGTTAGTGTATAACGGAGAGCGTATAGCGGGTCCGGCTTCGGTTAGCCTGCGGCGAATGAACGGTTAGAGGAGAGAAAAGCGATAAAAATGCTAACGGGTGGTGCGTTAAAGGTTATTTGATATTTTTGTGCGTGAAGGATTTTGTGCCGTTTGCATATGGTGTGACGGTTTGTCCGGAGCCGATTAGTTTGTATTTGTAAATAACGAGTCCTTCGAGTCCGACGGGTCCTCTTGCGTGGATTTTGTTAGTGCTGATTCCGACCTCGGCGCCGAGTCCGAAGCGGTAGCCGTCACTGAAGCGGGTGCTTGCGTTCCAGAAGACGTTGGCGGAATCGACTAAGTCCATAAATTTTTCGGCCTTTTGTTTGTCAGCAGTAACGATAGCGTCCGTGTGGCCTGAGCCGAAAGTGTTTATGTGCTCTACGGCCTGGTCGAGTCCGGTTACAATTTTTATCGACAGGATTTTGTCGAGGTATTCGGTTTTCCAATCCTGCTCTGTTGCGGGTTTTACGTCGATGATGGATTGAGTTTTTTCGCAGCCTTGAAGCTGGATGCCTTGTTCTTCGAGTTTTGTTTTTACAGTTGGGAGGAATTTTTGTGCAATTTTTTCATCGACGAGGAGTGTTTCGACGGCGTTGCAGACGGCGACGTACTGGCATTTCGAATCGACGGTGATATTGACAGCCATATCGAGGTCGGCTTCTGAGTCGATATAAACGTGGCAGATACCTTCTGCGTGTCCGAGGACGGGGATGTTTGTGTTATCCATTATGTAGCGGACGAACTGGTTCGAGCCGCGTGGGATTACCAGGTCGATATGAGCATCGAGAGCGAGCATTTTTGCGACATCTTCTCTTGTGTGCAGCAGCTGGAGCCAGCCGGTGGGGATGTGTGCTTTTCGTGTTGCCTGCGTTATTGTTTCTGCGAGGATTTTATTTGTATTTTCTGCTTCGCTTCCACCTTTGAGGAGGACGGCGTTTCCGCTTTTCAGGCAGAGTGTCGAGATTTGGACGAGTGCGTCCGGTCTTGATTCGAAGATTACGCCGATGACTCCGATGGGACAACTGACTTTGAAAAGCTCGAGGTTTTCATCGAGCTGGGTAGCGGCGAGTGTTTTTCCTACGGGGTCATCGAGTTTAATTAAGGTCTCGATGCCGTTACAGACGTCTTGTAATTTGGCTTCATCGAACTTGAGACGTTTCAGGAGCGGAGCGGCGAGGTTGTTTTTTTCGGCGTTATCGAGGTCTTTTTTATTGGCGGCGATGATTTTTTCGGAGTTTGCTTTCAATTGTTCAGCGATTTGTGCTAATGCGTTGTTTTTTGTATTCGTTTTTTCTGCTGCGAGTTTAATAGAAGCATCTTTTGCATCAGCAGTTAGTTTTTCAATACTCATATTTAATTTCCTTTTAATGAATTAGGGAAAGTTTGCCGAATTTTATTCTACAGGTTTTGAGCGGTTTCGCCAAGTATCAAAAATATTTATTAGAGCGTGTTTTGGATTGACAGGATAGTGTAATTTACGTATAAAATTTTGTAATAAGCGGGCGTAGCTTAATGGTAAAGCTCCAGCCTTCCAAGCTGGTCATGTGGGTCCGATTCCCATCGCCCGCTTTTTTTATAATGTTTCCAGAGGTTTTGATATTCTGGTTATATAAAGTATTTATTTGATACAGATTTATTAACACAGATGATTATCGCTGTTTGCGGATAAAAATTTTTCAGCACTTTTTATGGTAGGAATTGTTGTAAGTGCTTTTGCTAAGGGGGTTTATCATAGTTTTGCTGCCGTCCGATAATAGAATTTTCGAAAAAATATTTTTATTTATTGACAGTGTGGGGGAAAGTGGTATAGTTTCCCAAGTCAGTTTATTCAAGTGGGAAGATTACCATGCTGTTATTAACAGGCGAATATGAGCACGTATTAGACAGTAAAAGCCGAGTGCTAATCTCAAACAAGCTCAGAAGCCAAATAGACTCGGCAGAACACGGAAGCAGTTTTTACCTTGTCCTTGGAGCCAACGGCATCCTTTGTTTGTATCCTGAGCGATGTTTCGAGCAACTAATTAAAGCGGCGGGTTCGAAGAAATCGGCACCTGATGAGGCGGTGGCTTTTGAGCGAATGAGTTTTGCCCTGGCCAGTAAAGTGGAGCTTGATGGTCAGGGTCGCCTGCTTTTGAACGACAGTTTGCGTAAGCGTGCTGGGCTGGAGGATAAAGTTACTCTTATTGGGGTCAGAGACCATATCGAGCTTTGGAACAGTAAGAGCTGGGAAGATTATCTTAACAATTATATGTCTCAGTATCAAAAGCAGATGTCTGAGGCCCGTCAGTATGTTTTGCAAAATCAGGAGGACGAGATATAGGTTTAGCTTGTATGTATTAAGTTACTAATCAGGCGACAGCAGGGAAGCGTGAACGATATAGATAATTGGATTATTTGTATGGAGGCAAAATGATTGAGTCAGATTCGAGTCATTTTCAGGTGGTAGAAGGGAGTCTGAAAAACGAGCGGTCAGTGGATGAGCAGACCTTTTCCTGTCTATCGGTACTTCAGGAGCGTCTTGAAAGATTAAAGTTGAGCAGCGATATGTTCGGCGATATAGATTTTTCGCCGGATGTGAAAGAGCTTATGAGGCGGAAGAAGGAAAGTCTGGTTTGTTGATAAATTGACCCAAGGTTTCACGTTATTTTGTTTGATAGATTTTTACCTTTACGAAAGTGCATGATATTGCGGTTGAACATATACCAGTCCTTGCGAGAGCATTGGCCGAACGGATAAACTTACCGCTGGATGCGGTGATGGTCGATACGACCGTTGGGCAGGGAGGTCATAGTTTACTGTTCGGCCAAAATTTGAGTGCTGAGGGATTGTTAATCGGTTTTGATTTAGATGAGAAATCACTGGGCAGTTCCCGGTCGAGATTAAAGCGGCTTTGCTGTAAGGTTAGTCTTGTTAAGTCGAATTTTTCCGAGATTTCAGAAGTGTTATCCGGTCAAGGGATAGAGGAAGTTGATTTTGTACTTGCAGACCTTGGATTGTGTTCGAGTCAAATAACGGATTCTGAAATTGGGCTGAGTTTTCAGCAGGATATGCCTCTTGATATGAGAATAGATAAAAGATTAAAGAGCAGCGCAGCCGATATAGTAAATAATGCAGACGAGAAGACGTTGTCTGATTTGATATATAATTTTGGTGAAGAAAGAGGTTCGAGGCGAATAGCGGGTTATATTGTTCGCCATCGCAAAGGTCAGCCGATACGGACTACCGGGCAATTGTCGAGCTTGGTTTGTAAGGCCCTGGGCAGGAAGGGGGTTAGAAAAAAGGGCCGGATACACCCTGCAACGAAGACATTTCAGGCGCTGCGGATAGCAGTCAACAGGGAGCTTGAGAATTTAAAGCGGCTTTTGGAAAGCGTGCCAGGGTTGCTGAAGCGCAAAGGTTGTTTTGCGGTTATAAGTTATCACAGTCTTGAAGACAGGTTAGTGAAGCAGAATTTTAAGGAGAATAAGCGAGAATCTGTTTACCGGTTGGTAACGAAGAAGCCGATTAAGCCGGACAAAGAAGAAATATCGCAGAACAGGCGTGCGAGGAGCGCCAAATTACGAATAGCTGAGAAGATATAGGGCGATAAACAGAAATGGAGTTCATTTATGACATCTGATGCCAAAGTAGGTGTACTTTTAGGATTAGTTTTTATATTTATAATTGCGTTTTTGATTAACGGCCTTCCCAAGCTGGGTTCGGAGGAGAATAATAACGAGCTGACAACAAATATGGTGAATTCCTATAATAACCCGCCGGGATTGGGAAGTCGGGAACGAGCGGCAAATCGAGCGATAATTCAAAAGATTACGCCGCCATTTCAGATGAGAGGCCGTTTAGAAGAGAAAGAGGTTCGTTTTACGACTTCGCTGCCGAAGATTAAAGGGGAAACCATAGAATTGCCGGCGGGGGGAGCAACGGCAGCAAGCAAAGAGAATCCTGTGGTAAAGAATTTGACTGATGTGAAAGCAGGTTCAAAGCAGAGCGAAGAGATTGTTGCAGTTGAGCCGACCAGGCCGGCCTTTCCGAGGACGTATGTTGTTAAGGCAGGTGATAATTTAGCTTCTTTAGCCAAGAAGGTTTACGGGTCTGAAGAGGGGAACCGGCGTGTAAATATTAAGAGGATATATCAGGCCAATAGTGGGAAACTGGCATCTCCTGATGAGATTTTTGAAGGTCAAAAACTTTTAATCCCTGTGCCATCGGGTTTTGATAAAGATAGAAGGAGAAGCAGCCCGTTATTAAGTTCGATTGTGCAAAAGGTAAAGTCAATAGGCAGGCGGCACTTATCTACAAATGATTCCAAAACGGACAATGAGAGGTGGTATGTGGTGCAGGAAGGCGATAATTTGTGGGAGGTAGCTTCTGATGAGTTTGGTGACGGCAGTCGATTCAAAGAAATTGTTAAGCTTAATGGAGATGTGTTGAGCGATGAGGATAGTCTGCATGTTGGTATGCGTTTGAAATTACCACGGCGTTAAAGAGAGTTTGGTTTTTGACAGGTTCGGGGTTTGAATTATTCAAGAGCTATGAGTTATCGATTTTATTTAGTTTTTGTTGTTTTTTATTTTACGGTGGTATTAGTTTTTGCTGTCTATTTGCGAGGTTTGGAAAGACGGAATTTTTACAGGATTTGCACGGTTCGGATACAGCAGAATCGTCTCAAACGCGAGCTTTGGCAAAAACAACTTCGCCTTGAGAGTTTGATAAACCCGGCGGCGATTTCTGAGAAGCTGGGTGAGTAGCCGGTTGTGAATGGGGACATAACGTTTTTCAAAGATAGCGACTGTTGAAATTGAAAAATTTACGTTTCATTGTATTTTTGTTGTCGTTTTTGATTGTGACATTTCTTTTGCTCGCTGTCCGTTGTTTTTATCTTCAATTTTTTGAGCATCAGCAATATTCTTCTCTTTCAATCGAGCAGCAGAAGGTGCGTGTGGTTCAAAGTCCGCAGCGGGGGACGATACTTGACTGTCGTGGTCGGGTTCTTGCGGCCAGCGATGAGTATTTGAGTGTTTTTGCCGAGCCGAGAGTGATAGAAGATGTAAAGGGGATATCGGAGAAGCTTCAGCAGATACTTGATATGAAGGGCGTCCAGATATGCAGGCTTATTACCGACAGTAATAATCCCGGCTATGTAAAACTGAAGGAGCATTGTGGGCGGGCGGAGTCCCAAGCGGCTTGCGAGCTACATTACGGGATAGGTGTTCAATCCCAGTGGGAGCGGTCGTATCCGATGGGTCGGTTGGGAGCTAACGTGGTGGGCTTTACCAGCGACGACGGCAGGGGGCTTGGCGGTATCGAGCTGGAATATAACAGCAAGCTGTGCGGGAGGTCAGGCCAGAATATTTTTCTGGCGGATGCACGTCCCTTTCGACGTCCTATTCGTCTGCAGGAGCAGGAGGAACTTGAAGACGGGTCGGGGATTATCCTTACCCTGGATGCAACGATACAGCAGTTTGCCCGGAAGGCGCTTTTGGAGAGGTTTAAGGAATATGAGGCGGAGTCGGCGGTGGCGATTGTTATGGAACCCGGGAGCGGAGCGATACTTGCTATGGTTTCCCTGCCGGACTTTGAACCGGATAAAATCAGGACGAGCGACCCGAATACTTTTCGGAATCGAGCGATATCTGATTTTTTTGAGCCGGGCAGTGTTTTAAAACCGATTGCGGCGGCGATAGCTCTTGATTCAAATTTGGTGAGCAGAGAGGAGAAGATATTTTGTGAGAACGGGGATTATCGCGGCAGGGGTTTCGGCAGGATTGGTGAGTATGGCAATCACCAGTTCGGGGATATGACAGTTCGAGAAATTATCGTTCATTCCAGCAATATAGGTATGGCTAAAATTGGTCAAAGGATGGGTAAGGAGAAACTTTACAGGGGGATGAAGTTATTTGGTTTTGGCAGGAAGACGGGTTTGGAGCTGCCGGGTGAGGTGGAGGGGGTTTTGCGTCCCGTGAGTCAATGGACCGGTTATAGTATTACCAGAATTCCTTTTGGTCAGGAGATTTCGGTGACGGCGATACAGCTGGTACGGGCATTTTGTATTCTTGCAAACGGCGGCCATTCTGTTCGGCCTTTCCTGGTCCGGGCGGTTGTAGATGCTAATGGGAACGTTAATGACCTGAAGCAGAGCCGCTACAACGATGTAGGTTTTGTGATAGAACCCGAGGTGGCGAACTGGATTGTTCGGGAAGCGATGGTGGGAGTTGTTGAAGAGGGGACGGGCAAGAAGGCGGTACTGGAGGATTGGCAGGTATTCGGCAAGACGGGGACGGCGAATGTAGCCAGGAGGGGTTCGAGAGGATATTCTTCCAGGGATTACGTTGCATCATTTGCAGGTGGAGCACCGGCGGAGTCGCCGGCGGTTGTGGTGTTAGTATCTATTATCCGGCCGAGTATCAGCTTGGGGAAGGGATATACCGGCGGGACGGTAGCGGCTCCGGTGGTGAAACAGATACTGAATAAGACGCTGAATTATCTTCGAATTCCCGCAGAGAAATAGTCCAGCTTTGTAAGTTGGTGATTTGTAAATTGGAAGGGGTTTCTTCGAGGTTTTGCAGGGAGGGCTGAATAATCTTTCCAACCCGATAGGTTTAGGTTAATTCGCCGAAGGCGGGGTGAGTTTTCCGATGTAGCCGGCGTCGATGCAGAATTGTATGATGTCCCGAGCGAGTGGGGCGGCGTCTGACGAGCCGTGCTGGCCGCCTTCGACGGCGACGGCGATAGAAATGCTTTTTGCGATATTGTCTTGAGCGTATCCGGCAAACCAGGCGATGTTCGGCGCTTCGGTTGAGCCGGTTTTTCCATAGACTTTTACGTTTTCCTGCTGGAATCCTGAATGTGCGAAGGTTTTATATGCTGTGCCGCCTGATTCACTTACGACAGCGTGCATTCCGTCTCGAACTACTTTCAGGGTTTCAGGTGAGATACCAAGGTCTATTGATTCGGGCTTCGGAGTTTTGGTGTTTTGTTCGGATTTTTTGTCTTCAACGGATTCGTCAGTGATAAAAAGCTCCGGTTTTTTGTATAGTCCATCGCGAGCGATGGCGGCCATTGCGTTGGCGACCTGAAGCGGGTTTGCCCTGAGGTTGCCCTGTCCTATTCCGAACCATCTTCTTTCCTGCTTCGATAAAGGTGGTAAGTCTTCGAATTTTGAGATTTGTTTTCCCGGTATTGAGCTTGAGATTACGCCCTGAGTCTGTCTGAAGTTTCTGTCAGGCCAGTTTTTTTGTATTTTTTCCGGAGCGAGATTGAATTTGTTCCCGTATCCGAAATTAAAGAGCCATTTTTGCAATGTTTCCGGCTTTATTCTGTCAGCAAGCCGAGAGAAATAGATATTGCAGCTTCCCTTGATGGCGTTTCTTGCATAGTTTGGCCAGCTGGCGTCGTGTCCGATTTTATAACTATTATAAATCCAGCAGTTTGGCCAACCTCTTGGAGCAGGTTTTGCGGGACAGCTTATAATTTCGTTGGGAGAGATTTTATTTGACTGGAGGCCTGTGATTAGGATGATTGGTTTTGTAACTGAGCCGGGCGGATAACGTTTGTTAATAGCCCTGTTGATGAGCGGCTTGTTCGGGTCGTTTACGAGCTGGTCATAGTCATACCTTGTGGTGTTAAGGTCGAAAGAAGGCAGTGATACAAGAGCGAGGATGTGTCCTGAGGATACCTGCATTACCACGGCGACAAAACCGGGACCGCAGTATGGCTCGTGGTTGTATTTTTTGATATAGTTTTCTATTCGTTTTTGCAATTCGATATCTATTGTCAGGATGACATCGCCTCCGAGCTGTGTTTCGACTTTATTGACAAGCTTGCGGTCGATGTCGTAGATTTTTTCACCTCTTCTTCCTCGTAGGAGAGGTTCGCAAACATACTCGGCTCCATCCTCTCTTCCACAGATATCGTCGTCGAGATATTTCAGGAGTCTGTCGTTTTCGAAAAGTTTTTTGTCTTCTTTTTGTGTAGCCGGCCCGACCCATCCGATGGTTTGGGCGGCAACTGATTTGTAGGGATAATTTCTATGAGCTTCCGGTACAATTTGGATGCTGTCTGTATTCATAAATTCCAGTTGTGCTGTTAGTATGTCGTCATCGTTTTTTAGTTCGAATAGCGGCCAGGTCTGGAACATTTCAGTGATTTCTATCGCACCGATGAGTTTAAGGCGGTTTTGCGGGTCGGGTATTTTGCTTTCTAATTCTCTCATTGCTTCGTTCAGAGGCACGCTGATAATGTTTTTGTATTTTCGTATCAGCTCAGAGTCGGGGATTTGCTTTCTCCAGACCTGGAAGGAGCGCAGGTTCCAGATATGGTCGTTTATTTGCTGTATTCTCTTTTTAATTTCTGAGGGTGCTGCGTTTTTTAATTTTGCACATTTGTTGATTACCCGGTTTAGCTGCATTTGTTTATTATTTATTTTTTCTTTTATATCATCCGCAAAAGAAGTGTCGTTTTTTGCGGCTGCGTTGAGCATTTTGGCTTTGATAAGGCGTTCGTCGAGCAGTGAGCTTAACTGATAGGCGATATGGAGGTTAAATTGAGGTTCATCTTCGGCGAGAATTTTTCGCTTCCTATCGAAAATTACTCCTCTTACTGTTTTTAATTGTTTATATTGCCATCTTTCTTTTTTTAATTTTGTGATTTGTTTTTGATAGAAGGAGTTTTTTACCAGCTGCATTTGAATCAGGCGCAACATACAGAAGGTTAAAAGGAGTATGCTCAATATTATGAATATTTTGATTCTTTTGCTGTACATTTTTTAGCGTTTGCTGAGCTGCTGTGTTTTTATACGCATCCACCATGCGAAAGGCAAGAACAAAAAAGGCCCGAGTATTGCTGAGTATAAAGCAATTCCGAAGATAACGGTGTAGGCATTTTGTGTGTGTTGCTGAATCTTGAGGGCATTTAAAAGATGCGTTGATATGTTTGTTAATGATGCGGTGATGAAGATTAAGAGGGCCTGATAGGGCATTTTTCTAACGGTGATTACGCCCACAAGGTGTGCCAGCAGGGTTCCCAGGATGCCGAAGCTCAGCATATGTGGTCCCATTGCAGAGTGGCCTATAAGGTCAGCAAGAAAACCGATAGCAAATGACGTTATTATTGCTTCATAGGTGCTGGAATATATAGCGAAGAAGACCAACAGGATTATAAGCAGGTCTGGTTTGATGTTTAATTTTGTGATGGCGAGTATGTTGATTAAACCTTCCTGAATGATAGCAGTAATAATGATGAGTGCTGCGAATCTTAGCCATCGCATTCGGTCACCGTGCCTGAATTTGAGGGTTCATAATAATTACAGCGACGGAGTTCAGGTTTTGTATATTACAAGCCGGCTCAACTGTTACATCCCAAAGCAAAGAGCTTTCTTCGTTTCTTGTATATTTTTTAATTTTTCCAATCGTCATTGGCTGGTCGAGATATCCCGGTTTTTTGCAGGCATAGACATAATCTCCGACGTTGATTTTGTATTTGGTCTGGAGGAGCTTTATTTTTGCGGTGTTATTGCCAGCGCCTTGTAAGATTTTGTTTGTTTTCAGGCCGTTTACTTTAATGGGTAATTTGAAGGCGGGGTCTGTGAGCAATTTGACCTTGGCTGTTCTTTCGGATAGCTGGGATATTGTTCCGATGATACTATTGTCGCCTAAGACGAACATATCGGTGGAAAGCCCGTCCGTTTGCCCGCGATTTATGATGATTTCGCAGTGCAAACTATTGAGAGATGCTGTAATCACGTCAGCGAGTAAGATTTTCGCACCTTCGAGACCGGACCTGTTTTTCATACCGGTGACCTGGTCGATTTTTTCCTCAGTTTGGGTTAGCTGCGCCTGCAGGTTAGCGAGGTGGTTTTGCAGCTTGATGAATTTTCTCCGGCTGATTACATCTGAATCATTCCGGTTGGTTTGAGCAGACAGGGAGATACTTCTGCTGATTTTAAGAGGCAATTGAAAGATTCTGGTAAAGACAAACTGGCATTTGTTCGTTATTTTTTGAGGAGACAAGAATAGAATCAACCCGGCCAGGAACAGCCAGATAAATAAGATTCCTCGTGTGAGTTTAAATCGCTTCCTTGCCATACCTTGAGAGTCAAAGACTTAAGATGTTGTGATTTTTGTTATTGTAACTTTTTCCGTAAAGAATATTTTATTCCCATCCGTATTCGCTGTGTTCCATAGTATCTTTCCATTGTTCGAGGTTTTCGAGGTAAACGCTTGTTCCTCTTGCCACGGCGCTTAACGGGTCGTCAACCATAAAAGTTTTTAGTCCGGTAGCGTTTGCGAGGACGGCGTCCGTACCTCTGAGCAGTGAGCCGCCTCCGCAGATGTGTATTCCGTTGTCGATGAGGTCAGCGGCTAATTCCGGTTCGGCTTTTTCAAGAGTGGCGGTGACGGTGTCGATGATGGCGGCAATAGTTTCTTTGAGCGACTCCCTGATTTCTTCGCTTGTTATGACGATTTTTCTTGGCAGGCCCGAGATAGTGTCTCTGCCGGCCACTTCCATAGTTAATTCCTCTTCGAGAGGAGAGGCGGAGCCGATTTGTATTTTTACTTTTTCTGCTCTTGCTTCACCGATGAGCAGGTTGTATGTTTTTTTGAGATGATTAATAATGCCTTCGTCCATATCGTCCCCTCCGATTCTGATGGATTCACAGTTTGCGATATCTGCCAGTGACATAATGGCGACTTCGGTAGTGCCCCCTCCGATATCAACAATCATAGAAGCGGTAGGGTCGGTAACCGGCAAGCCAGCCCCGATACCTGCTGCCATTGGTTCATCGACGAGGTAAACTTTTCTTGCTCCTGCTCTTTCTGCGCTGTCAATGACAGCCCTTCTCTCGACGGCGGTGATACCGCTTGGGACGGCAATGACAACTCTTGGTCTTACAAGGCGTCCGCCTCTGCCGTGGACTTTTCTTATGAAATAGCTTAGCATTGCTTCAGTGATTTCGAAATCACTGATTACCCCATCCTTTAGAGGTCTGATTGCGCTTATTGAGCCGGGGGTTTTCCCGAGCATTTCTCTGGCGACGAATCCTACGGCTTCCCCGTTATTCAGGACGATATTCGTACCTTTTCTGACGGCAACTACGGATGGTTCGTTAAGGACAATTCCCCTGTTTCTTACACATACGAGGGTGGTACAGGTACCCAGGTCGATACCCATGTCCATACTGAACCAGCCCAAGAATGAATCCAGTAGCACTTTAGAGTCCCTTCACAAAATTACAATTGACTCTTTTATATATTTAGTCGGGAAGGTTGTCAATAGTCAATTGTCTACGGAATTTCAAAGAATGTGCCATACTGGAAGTAACAGTTGTAGGCGACAAAAGCGGCTGTGGCCAGCACTATGGCGAAAGCGAAGGCCAGGATGATAGTATATATGTTGCTTGAAGCGTTGAATTGCGAAGACCTGTTTTTTCCGTTTGGACTCATATACTAACCTCGGTAAATAATTGGCTTTTCTTTTTGCTCGTGCCCGGTTTCACTTTTGCATAGTTGAAGTCATTACAAGTTTTTTTAGATAGCTTAGAAATTGGTGGTGACCACATCACCGACTTCCGGTTGCTGCTGAACGATTTCCAGTACGCCTACGGCCTGTTCAGTGTCTACCTCTACGATTAAGATGTCAGATATAAATGCATCTTTTCTGATGACGTGAAATCTCATACCTGTTTTGACACCGTCGGCAGTGCCGATAGATATTTCTACTAATCCGTTTTGAGAATCAACTTTAGAGACCTTGCCTTTTAGTTGTATATTTTCAGCGACTGGAGTTTCAATTGCGGATGTTGCCGGTCTTGCCGCCTCGCTCTTTAACGTAACCGGTGTAGGTGCGGCGGCGGTTTTTCCGGTGGGCATTAAAATTTGATTTAAACGTTGTTCTATTTCTGCTTTTTCTTCAGCTAACCTTCTTTGCTCTTTCTGTAAAGAGTCAATGACAGCCATTTTCTCGAAGAGCGTTTTCGTAGTTTGCTTCAACTCTTTTTCCTGTTTGATTTTCGCAACTTCAATGTTGTTCAGCTTATTCAGAGTATCTTCCAGGAGTGTTTCCTGTTGCTGATTGGTTTCGTGGAAGTCTTTTGCAATACTTGTCCAGTTGTTGACTTTTTGCAAAAGCGTGGCTTTTTCTCTTTCAGCATTGTTGAAGCTGACCTTGAGCTGGTCGTTTTGCATTTTCAAATCAGCGATTTGCCTGTTGAGGTTTTGATTTATCTGTTTTAATTCGTCTGCTTTCTCATTAGCCAGTTTTGTTGCAGCAGTAAGCTTTTGCCTTGTTTGGTCTAGTCTTACTCTTAGCTCGTCGTATTTTTGTCTGTAATTGTCGGCGTTTGCGACGTAAGTTACGACTATACCGCAGAGAAAGATTGCTGATATCGTCAGCAGAATTATTAAGATTTTAGTAAAGATACTCAAAATTGGCTCCTTTCACCTGATAAACTTATCAAATGAACATTTACAACCCACACACATATAGAAGGGGTATTATCAATTATTACCGTATATTTTATGCTTTATGAGGGTTCCGGTCAAGATAATTTTGTAAATAGTTAAAATAAGACATATAGGTAAAAGAAAACAAATTGGTTTTTGGCGTCATAAGCGTTAAGGGATATTCTGGGATTTTGTTTTATTTATGCATAGCAATACGGCTTTTGCAGCAGCGATTCTGACAAAATTTGATTCATCTTTTATAAGCTTTGGCAGGAATTTAGTTAGTTTTTCATCACAGATTTGGCCTATGGCCAATGCCGTGAGGACTTTGACACGAATTTGGTCTTGTATATCTCTTTGCTGCAGTAGGTTTTTTTGGAAGACTTCGATTACTGTTGGAGTGCCGAGATTGTCGTTTAATTTTCCGAGCTGTTCAGCGGCTGCCAGTCTTACTTCCAATACATTATCGTTTAGCATACTGAGCAGGGCGTTTTTTGCCCTTAGAGAGCCGAGTGCACCCATTGCTCTTGCGCCCATTAGTCTGTCATTGGCATAAGTGCTTATCAGCATAGTCCAGATTTTCGAGTATATCTTTTCATCTCTGAGCTGAGCTATTGCCTGGGCGGCCTGGAGACTGACTGCATCGCTGGAGTTTTCATTTCTCATAACCCAGTATAAAGGTTTGAGGGAGGTTTTATCACCGCTTTTTCCCAGAAGAAATGTGGCATTGGCTCTTAGCGTTTGGTTTTTGTCCTCGATTGCTTTCTGGATTAGTTTTATTTTTTCTTTGTCTCCGAGTTTGTAGAGGGCAAAGGCGGCAGCGATTTGGACGTTTTTATCTTTGTCCTGCAGCAAGGAGCTCAGCTGTTTTTTTGCCGGCTGGTATTTCAAGTCTCCGGTTGCAAGTGCGGCTGAGAACCTTACGGGAACAGAGCTGCTTTTGAGTGAATTGAGGACTTTTGGCATTAATTTGGTTTGTTCGGTGTCGGCAATGACCTCGATGGCTTTTGTTTGTATTTGGGGGTCATTATCGGAGATTGCTTGCTGAATAATTTTTTCAGCTTCCGGCTGCAGCTTTTTTAATAAAGCCGGCGGGCGTTTATTTGTGTATGAATTCGCGGGATTGTTACAGCTCATTGGCGTCAAAGCGAGTAAGAGGCATATTGACAATGAAAGTTTGTGAGTCGGAATTTTGTTGATTTTCAGTTTTTTCGTCATTTTTAGTTTTTGGTTTTTTTTATGGATATTATTACAATTAGAACAAGGCAGAGTGCACAAGCTGGAGAAAGCCATTGGCCGGTTTTGCTGAAAAACGTAATTCTGTCATCTATTGGAATTCGAGCTACAAACCAGCCGGAGCAACCTGTTCTTTCCATAGCTTTTTTCGGCAGATTTCCAGCGGAAAATCCATTTTTTATTCGTCCGTTTGTATCAATTAGGCAGCTTATGCCGGCATTAACGCTTCTTATGATGGACACTCTGTTTTCGACGGCTCTGAAAGCGCAGATTGCGGCGTGCTGGGCTAATTCAGTGGAGGGAAGGATTTTTTCATCTTTGAAGCGGACGAACCAGCCGTCATTGCTTATATTTACAAGCCAATCCAGTCTTTTATTTCCGTTTTCGTCAAGAGTGAATTTTCCGGCTATTTCAGGAACTGTATCCTCGTAGCAAATCATTACGCCGAAGTTGTAAGTTATGTCATTTTTTTGATTTTCAGGTTTTATATTGAAGATAGTATATTGTGTGCCCGGCTCAATGGAGTAGTCGTAGTTGTAAGGTGTAAATTTCATCAGGATTTTGAAAAGTCCGGGCCAGGTTTTTCTGAATGGGATGAATTCGCCGAAAGGAACCAAGTGGATTTTGTCGTATCGTTTTGGGTCCTGTTTTCCGTCTGGGTGGTAGAGGAAGGCGGAATTATATCTTGCGATAGGATAATCTATGCTGTTTTCGTCTAAGAGGAGCTTGCCGCCGTAAGCACCAACCAGCAGGCAGGCTTTATCCCTGGCTAACCGGCTGAGTTTATTGTGGAATTCGATATTGTCTTCTGGTGATTTTAAAATTGGCCAGATTTGTTTATCAAGTATTGCCTGGACCATTGTCTCCGGCCAGACTATCAGAGCGGGCTTGAATTTGAGGGCTTGCTGAGATTGTTCTGTAAGGTCTTTGAATATTGATTCAGCATTCTGGAATGAACGTTTGACGGATTGCGGGACATTTGACTGGATGGCAGCTACTTCAGGGCCTGGGTGGACGGTATTTTTTGATTGTTTTATTCTCCAGTTTCCATAGAGGACGGCGGCGATGACCAGGCAGGCGATAAGAGCGGTTTTGATAAAGATATTCGGCTTGAGGAGTTTTTTTTCTTTGGCGGCTATGAGCAGTTCGGCGATAAGGCCGTTTACCATTGCAACCAGAAAAGAGACGCCTGCGGCGCCGAAGATATCCGCAATCTGGATTATGGTCAGGTTTGCATACTGGCTGTGAGCGAGGTATCGCCAGAAGAATCCTCCGAGTAAGAATCCCTGTAATCGTTCGGCACCGACGAGGAGTATTGGTGCGGCGATAAAGAGGGGGATTTTTTTCTTTCTGCAGGTTCGCAGGCAGAGGGCAAGTATGGGCCAGAGCAGGGCGGTGTAGAGGCAGAAGGCGAGCCATCCGAGCACAGTTATCGGTACTATCCAGTAGAGATTGATGAGCCAGTAGAAAAATGAAATTACGTATGCGGACAATAGCAATGGTTTAATTTTTGCATCCGGAGCGCAGGCGAGTATGAAGGGGACCAGTGCGAACCAGGCCAAGGCAGAGAAGCCAATGGGCGGATGAATGAGTGTCAATAATGCCGCACTGGCAAAAAATGCGAGAATCCTTAAAAGTAGCATACGTTTCATAAGTCCTTCGTAGATATTCAACATTATTACTTTCTAACACGGGGGAGTTTCCCACTCTTACGTAGTTTGAAAAGTTGGTCTGCTACTTGTTCTGGACTAAATTGACTATCAGGTGTAAATTTTGCATTGAACCATGAAGTAAATTTCTGCAGAAGGTTATTGTCTTTTACTATTTGGTCGCTCGGGATGTTGAATTGTTTATAATGAAGTTTCAATTTTTCTATTTCCTGTTCTTGCCAATTTCTCATAATGCTTTCTCCGAATTGAATTTTTTCGACTTTCTTGAGATTGGATGACCCCGCAATGGGCCTAGTTTGGCGTTTTTTCTCATTTGAATTAAATGCTTAGTAATTTGATTGGGTCTAAATAGATTTTGGTTTTCTCCAATGCGTTGGTTAAATTTATTTGTGAATAAAGTTAATAAGATAGGATCCTCTTGAAGTTGTTCGGTAGGGACTTTGTTCTCGTGATAAAGCCATTTGAGTTCTTGATTCATTTGATTAGTCCATTTGCGGGTTTGTTCACCTTCAATTGCTAAGTCTTTACATCGTTCGATTCTTTTACGCGACTCGTTAGCATATTTACCAGAGAGTTCAATTCCTGTATATTTTCTTTTCAATTTAGCAGCGGCGATAGCAGTAGTTCCGGAGCCGGAGAATGGGTCGAGAATCCAGTCGCTTTCGTTTGAGCTGACTCGGATAATTCGGGCTAAAAGGGATTCGGGCATTTGGCAGGGGAAGTTTGTCCGCTCTTTGAATGTTCCGCAGATACGTGGGTATTCGTTCCATACGTCGTCCGGCATTTTGCCTTTCGGGTTTGCTCGTTTGTCTTTATATTTTTTTTGCCTGTCTGAGATTATGCGGACGGCGTCATCGTTGAAGGTGAAGTTTTTCGGGTCTTTGACGAAATAAAAGATGTGAGTGTGTGAGCGGGCGAATTTATTTTTCATCTGCTGGCCGAAGGAGTAGTGCCAGATGAGCCAGTTTCTCATAGTGAGGTCGAGCCGGTCGGCAATTTTTTTGATGTCGGCGGCGTGTGTGTCACCTATGGCGATATAGAAAGAGCCGTGGGCTTTGAGCGCACCACAGCAGGCGGTCATCCATTTTTCTGACCAGTCGATATAGGTTGTTGCTTTTACATCGTCTTTGTATTTATCGTATTTGTAGCCGATATTGAATGGCGGGTCGGCAAAAATCAGGTCGGCGAAGGGCTTTTCATCCCGCAGGACCTTTATACAATCACCACATACGATTTTGTTGCGAAGTTCCGACATAGGGGTATTTTATACAAAGTCTGAAGTTCTGCAAGAAGTGATTTGCGAAGGCGGTTTCGTAGATGAATGCTTTACTGCTGCGGCTTGATTACTCTTTGTTCGTTGAATACTTTTCCTGTCAGGAGGTCGGTAAAAATTACTTTGACGGTCAGAGGTTCCTGGAAGTTTTCGATTTTGTCCGCAATATCAAATGTTAATCTGTAATTAATGGTTATCAAAGTAGCGAACCATAGTTTTTTCAGTTCCTGTGGTGGTATGTGCCATTCGGCGAGAAGGGCTTTTTCGGATTCCGTATTCAAATCCCAGAGCTGGACATCGACGAAAGCGGGGGATTTTACGATGTCTCCCTGGGCATCAATCGGCTGGATATAAACAATAAGCTTTTCCAGCTTTCCATCTTTGTCTTTGTCATAGAGGTTTGTGTATTTGTGAATTTTAATTCTTTGGATGTCATAGAGGTTAGAGAATTTGAGCTGAGTGTCAATTCCAGCGAGGTTTTTTATTTGTTTTTGTAATTGCTGATTTCCCTTTTTTTCCTGCTGGATTTGGGATGTTAGCTGTTTTTTTTCGTTTTGGAGATTATTAATAGCATCAGCCAGAGAATCTTTTTTGCTTTGGGTTTGACAGCCCGCTACGATAGTCAACAGAGAACCGATTAGGATGTATGCCGCCTTCACTTGCCGGTCCTTTCCAAATTATTAATCATTATTTTTCTGGTTTTCGGCGATTTTTGGAGCTTTTTGCAATACTTTGTCGGCGAGTCCATAGTCTATAGCTTCCTGTGCATTTAGCCAGAGATTTCTATCACAGTCTTTTTCGACTTTTTCCACTTTTTGGCCTGTATGTTCGGATAGGATTTCATACAGTCGCGAACGCAGCCGAATTATTTCCTGGGCTTCGATGTCTAAATCGGTAGCTGGTCCCTGCAGTATGCCGGATATAAGGGGCTGATGCAGTAGAACTCTGCCGTTGTTTAAGAGGAATCTTTTTTCTTTGGTTCCGCCGGCCAGGAGAAGTGCACCCATGCTTGCAGCTTGTCCGAGACAGTAAGTGGCAACGTCACATCTTACGAACTGCATTGTGTCGTATACTGCCAGCCCTGCGGTGATGGAGCCGCCCGGTGAGTTTATGTAAAAATGTATATCGTCTTTGCTTTCTTCATTACTTAAAAAGAGCATTTGAGCGATGATGGTATTTGCAGTGGCGTCATCGACTATACCGCCAAGAAATATTATCCTGTCTTTTAGCAATCTCGAGTAAATATCATAAGCACGTTCGGTTCGGCCACTTTTTTCAATAACTATTGGAACGAGGTTTTGATTAACAGCCATATTTTTAATTCCTTGTTTGTAATATTATTTTTTCTCAGTATTATTTTTCTTATCGTCTTTTTCTTTTTTCCCTTTTTCTTTTTCTTGAAGGACTTCGTCGATGAGTCCGTATTCGTGAGCTTGCTCGGCAGTCATATATCTGTCTCTTTCGGTTTCGGCGGCGATTTTTTCAACCGGCTGGCCGGTATGCTTTGACAGGATTTGGTTAATCATTTCTTTGGCTTTTAATATTTCCTCCGCCTGGATTTTGATGTCAGCGGCTTGGCCCGTGATGCCGCCCCAGGGTTGATGCAGCATAACTTTGGCATGGGCGAGTGCGTGCCTTCGTCCTTTTTCACCCGCTGCTAAAATAAGTGCGGCTCCGGATTGAGCCCTGCCGATGCAGTAGGTGGCTACGGGAGAGTTGACAAAACGCATTGTATCGTAGACGGCCATTGTGTCATCGACACTGCCTCCCGGAGAATTTATGTATAAGCTGATTTCGCTGCCTTTTTTAAGGTTGTCAAGATAGAGGATTTTCATGATTACTTCAGCAGCTCTTGCGTAGGAGATTTCGCCGATGAGGAAAACAATTCGGTTTTCCAGCAGCATATCGTCGAGACTCATCTGACGGAATTGCTGATACTTGGAGGGATTGTATTGATTTCGGATGTCGATGTTTTGTACGTGGTTTGTTTTGTGAGGTTCAAACAACATTTATATTATTCCTTTTTTAAGTTTTTCCTGCGAGATATTTTTGTTTAGAGAAACACCTTCGTTTTTCTAATCGGTCAGTTTTACTTTTGGGTTTCTTTTTTATTTTTCTTTTTTGTGATTTTATTGAACTTTTTTTTCTTCTTGGTTGTTTTCTTTTTAGTTTTCTTTGTTTTTTCGCTGGGTTTTGGTTCTGTTTTCTTTTTGGTCTTCTTTTTAGCGGTTTTCTTTTTAGGTTTTACTTTTGTTATTTTTGCGGAATCGAGCAATTTAGCGATGCATTTGTCTTCTCTGACCTGCAGCTTGAACTGTCCGAGGGAGCCGTTTTGAGCCATTTGTTCTCTGAGTTTTTCAGGACGCTGTCCTCTCTGCATAGCTGCTTGAGCGATTTGCCCGTTGATTTCTTCATCTGTAACATTGATATCGAGCTTTTCAGCGACTTTATCGATTATAAAGAAAGTTTTCATTTGTTGTTTTGCCTGCTCTTCGCTGCTTGCGTGGAGTTTTTCCATATTTTCATTGACTTGTTCTTGTGGCAGTCCCTGTCTGAGCAGGTTGGCGTATTGTCTTTGCAGAATGGAGTTTGCCTGGTCGGCTACGATGTCCATTGGTAAATCAAAATTGGTGTTGTCGAGCATGTATTTATAGATTTGGTCTCTCATTTGGTTTCTTGCCTGTTGTTGAAGGCGGTCATTGAGGGATTCTTCTACCTTTTGGCGCAACTGCTTTTCGTTTTCAACGCCGAAGCGTTTCAGGAAGTTTTCGTCGAGGAGAGCGGGCTTGAGGTATTTGACATCATTTATTTTGATTGAGATACCGACTTTTTTCCCGCGATACTCTTCTTTGAAGAATGTTTTCGGAACTTCGACGGTAGTTTGTTTTAAATCACCTGCTTTGGCTCCCTTGAGAATTTTGTCAAGGTTCTCGACCGGGATTGGTCCTACATAGCCGTTTTTTCGTATGTATATTTCGGTGTTGTCGAATTTTTCTTCTTTGTCAATATCTTCAATTTTCAAGGTAGCATCAGCGATTATCTGGTCATCGACTTCGATTTTACCATCCTCTTTGGGCGTCCAGATGCCCGACCATTTTTGTGTTTGTTCTATTTCTCGCTCGATTTGGTTTTTTGTTACTTCGAGTTTTGGTTTTTCGATTGGAATTTCTTTTAACTCAGGCAGTTGGAATTCGGGTTTTACTTCAACTTCAAAATCGAATTTCAAGGGACCTTTATCTGGAAGCTCGATGTTTTCGTAATCGATGTCGGGTTCGCGTAAGATATCGAGTTCGTTATCTTTTATGGCAGAATCGCTTGCATCTGCCAGTAGTGTAAGCTTTATTTTTTTTAAATTTTCTTTTCCGAATCTTTTTTCTAGGAGCCGGCGAGGCGCCCGGCCTTTTCTGAAGCCGGGGACAACAGCTTCTTTTCTTAGTGTTTCGTATTGCTGGTCAGCGGTTTCTTTTATGGATTGTTCCGGTATTTCCACTAATACCTTTTTCTTGCAGGGGCCGGCATTTTCGATGTTCACTTTGTTTTTTGTTTTGTTTTCCTGTTGGCTTTCGCTCATTTTCTACTCCTAACCGCATGGGGTTATCAGCAAGGTTAACAAATAAATAAAAATGGCCTCCGTGGGCCTTCCCCACAGCCAGTTCCATTGTTGTCTGAACCCAAAATGCCCTTTGGGTTCTAAAAACATACCGACGACCAACGCCGAGCTATGGTTAGTTGATACCTCGTCGATACTATATATCATCGTTGAGCATCCGAATAAAAGCGGGTGATGGGACTTGAACCCACGACATTCACGTTGGCAACGTGACGCTCTACCGCTGAGCTACACCCGCATTTTCAGTAAGTTAAAGTATAAAAGGTATATCGTTTCTTTCAAGGTTTTTTTGCAAAAATTCAGGATTTGATAATATGCAGCGTTCTCACCTGTTTGGCCGTTCAAATGCTCAACTGCTCTTTTGGGCAGGGGCCAACGGAGCAGGAGGGATTCCGGCCTTTGGCCTAGAACCTAAATTTGCGGTGCAAATTTCCATAGGTGCTTTGCCCCTCTGGCGGCAGCAAAGCTGCCTGTCACCCCAACGACGTGGAAAAATTCTTTTTCCACACCTTTTTAGGGTTCGAATTCCCTTCAAAGGAGCTTATCGGAGCAGGAGGGATTCGAACCCCCGTTACCTTTCGGTAAAACGGTTTTCAAGACCGTCGCCTTAAGCCGCTCGGCCACTGCTCCATAATTGTTATAGTTTTCTATATTCGGGTTTTATCTTTTATTCACTCTATATTGAAACGGATGATATTTCAAGGTTGTTGACTTTTTTGTGCCCGAAGGATTTTATACCCTTTAGGGCAATAAGTTGCGCGTTTGGTTTTTGTAACTAATTATCGTTAAGCCACTTATTGCACATTAAAGCGCAATTGTTAAACGGGATTGGTATTATATATATTCAATTGTAGCAGGGGGCTTGGGAGTTAAATCGTATAGACATCGGTTTATACCTTTGATATTTGTTATTTTTTCGCAGATTTTATTTAGCTTATCCCAAGGCAGTTGGGTAGCGGTTGCGTCTCTTGCATCGGTGCTTTCAATGCATCTGAGGACGATGATTTGGCCGAATTCTCTGTTATTGTCCCTGATACCTGTTGCTTTGTCGTTCAGCAGGACGGCCATATATTGGAAGGCGCCGCTGTCGCCAAGCTCGTCTTCGACAATGTTTGTAGCGGTACTGACGGTTTCGAGGCGTTCGGGAGTTACTTCGCCTACAATTCTGGTTGCCAGGGCGGGGCCTGGGAATGGGATGCGGTTCCGAATTTCCTCCGGCATATCCAACAGCTTTGCGACTTCGCGAACGTCGTCTTTTCGAAGAGTTTTCAGCGGCTCTATCACTTTGTAGCCATAGGATTTTTGAGTATCTATGCCAAGCTGGTCAAGGATGTTGTGCTGGCGTTTGATTCCTGCAAGGGTTTCTTCGATGTCCGTCAGTATCGTTCCATGCAGTAGGAAAGTTGCATTCGATTCTTTGACAAGCCGGCTGAAGACCTTTGCATAGAAGGTGTCGGTAATGGCCTGTCTTTTTTCTTCCGGGTCGGTTAGCCCTTTCAAGGCGGACAAGAACTGGTCGCGGGCGTCTATTAAATCGACTGTTATGCCCATTTTATCGAAGGTTTTGACAACATTTCGTGGTTCATTTTCCCTCATAAGTGCATTATCGACGAAGATTGTTTTTAGCTTCTCGCCAAGGGCGCGGTGGCCGAGCACTGTTACCACCGAACTGTCAACACCGCCGCTGAGGGCGTTTATTGCGACTTTATCTTTTACTGTTTCTTTGAGCTTTTGGATTTGTTCGTCGATAAAATTTCTGTAATCCATAAAGAGTTCTCCTTATTTTGATTCAGGGTTATTATACTTCAATTTTTGAGAGTTTTTACCTTAACAATGATGGGGGGAAAAATCGTTAAAAAATTTAAAAATTTTTCTTGACATATTTAGCTATGCAATGCATAATATGTAATGCAAAGTATGTAATACAAACTTTGCATTTGAACTTTTTGATATTTATAATAGGAGAAACGAATGAAATTCGAGAGTCAGTTATTAAAAGGGATTGCACCTGTGGTGGTATTGGAGCTTTTATCAGGCGGGAAGATGTATGGATACCAGTTAAGTGCGGAGATTGAGAAAAGGAGTGAGGATATTCTTTCGCTGGGCAAAGGGACTTTATATCCCCTGCTTTATAACCTGGAGGCGAAGAAGCTTGTCAGGGGCAAGTGGGAGAGAGGGGATTCCGGCAGAAAGAGGCGCTACTATTCGATAACCGGCAAAGGAAAGGGTGAGCTTGGCAAACAGAAAGAGCAGTTAAAGGAGTTAACCGTTGGTTTGGACTTTGTTCTTGGCGGCGCATTACGGACCGCCTGACCGACGGGCAGATAGAAAAACGGGTTATACAGAACTATATATATTATGTATCGATTTATAGCATATCTCGGAGTTGTTGCCAGTGTCATTCTCGGAACCATGCTCGGCTTGGCCATACTAATCTTAATTTTACTCGAACAGCCATTTGAGAGGTTTTTTGATATACACTTGCAGGAATTTCTTTTTTATCCACTTCCTGTTCTGGGTGCTTTTGTTGCCGGTTTTTTGGCAATTATCCACGTAAGGCGGTCTTTCCAAAAGCAAAGAGAGCAAGAGCATGGAGAGTACCTTGATTCGGTTTCAGAGGAAGCCGGTGAATTTCTCAGGACAGTTATTAAAAAAATGCGCTATATAAAAGCTGTCCGAAGGGAGGTTTGGGAGGAGTTGATTTGTCATTTCGAGGATGAGTTAAGAGAGTGTGAAACTGATGAGCAAAAGCAGCGGAAAGCTGAGGAGTTGATATCAGAATTCGGTGATGCTAAATTGCTGGGTAAACTCTTGCGTCGGGCGAAGAAGCGCTGCCGGCCATTATGGCGGGAGATTACAGCGAGGACGTTTCAAGCAATCGGAGTAATTATTTTATATTTTATGATATGTTTTGGTCGTTTTGCCATAGGAACACCGACTATCAGCGTCAACTATATCGACTGGCTGAACGACCGGGTGAGGGCCAACAGAGCAGAGTCGGAAAATGCCTATCCATACTACAAGAAAGCTGTTGAGGCTTGTGTGAAAATACCCGAGCAAGCGTACAAGATTTGCAACATGTGGCCTGGAGATTTGAATGATGTTGAAGTGCAGATATTGCTGGAATGGGCCAATGATAATGAGGAAGCCCTCGAATTGGTGATAGAAGGGACTAAGAGACCTCACTATTGGACTGTTTATAGCACAACAGAGAAGGCTTTGTTCGAAGGGGGCTTACCTGACGATGCTCTCATGAAGGAATTATCCAGCTATAAGACTCTTGCTCGTGCTCTGAATTGGCGCAGCCGGTATAAAGCGTACAAAGGTGATATCGTATCGGCGTTGGGCGATTGCTTTTGTTTAGTGAAGTTCAGCAACCAGCAACAAGGCAAAGGCCTGTTAATTGAACAGTTAGTTGGTATCGCGATTGAAGCACTTGCTCAAAGCACAATTTCGATGATTATAGAAAAGGTAGATGTGCCAGCCGATGCGTTGAAAAATATTCAGGAGCAACTGCGAAATGAGTATGCCAGGGCGCACAACATTATCAATTTGGAAGGGGAAAAGGTATTCTGGTATGACATCGTGCAGCGGGGATTTACAGATGACGGCAAGGGTGATGGACGAGTATTAAAAGAGGGATTACCGTTTGTGGTTAAAAATGCAAAAAGTGCTTTGATGGGATTCTTTCTTTGGACTTATCCGGACAGGCGGGAATTTATGGCAACAATTGAAAGATACTTCGAACAGGCCGGGGTTCTGTTGGGAAAAACGCCGTGGCAGTTGCAAGTGGAGGGGGAATCACGGAAATGGGACGAAATTGGCAAAGAGTGCAATATGTTGCAAATCTTGGAGCCAGCACATCGCAGGGTCGGCCAGCTCGTCTGGCGAATGAAAACGCATAGAGTTACGCTTTTGACAGTGTTAGCAGTGTTGCGGTATGAGAAGGAGAACGGTAGGTGCCCGGAGAATTTACATAGTCTTGTCGGACTCGACTATTTGAAGGAATTGCCGATGGATCCGTGGAGTGATAAGCCGTTGGTTTATAAAAGAGGAGACGATGGGTTTGTCCTTTATGGCGTCGGGAGCAATTTCACAGATGACGGTGGAGAAGCTGCACGATATGATGACGGGAGGATTAGGAAATATGCAGACGAAGGTGACTGGGTATTCTGGCCTGTGGGTAAATAAAAGCCGAGCAAGCATTCGGCTTCAACGCTTGCCCGGATTGGTTTCAAAGAGGAAAAGTTATGTTTGTCTTCTTAGCTGAGAAGCGGTCCTTCTTGCTTTGCGGATGCGCCTTCGGTTTTTCTCAGATGGTTTTTCGTAGTAGGCGTTTCGTTTCATATCTTTTATGAGTCCTTCCTTTTCGCAAAGTTTTTTGAACCGTCTTACCATTTGCTGAACAGACTCGCCCGTGCGAGATTTAACTTTTAACATACTTTTCCTTTCAAAATCCTTATCAACTTTGCCTTGTTTTATTACTTATCAGCGGCCAAGCACTATAATATAGCTATTATATCGTATCAAGTCAAAAAAAATATTAATCAGGTTTTGAGATAACTTTATAAGATTTAACAATATAAGGTTTAGAAAGCGAAATAGGTGGAATAGATGAAATTTGTCCACTTGTTGAACATTGAGACCGTTTGTTGAATAGTAATGAATATGTTAGAATAAATAATGATATTGGAGGTTATTGATTTATTGGAAAAGTTGCGTGAAACTCTGAAAGTCGGGAAAGAACGGGCGATATTAGTCGCTGCTGTTTCCCGTGGCGATGCTGAAACGAGCGATGATTTGGCTGAGCTTACCGCTTTGGCAGAGAGTGCCGGGACAATAGTTGTTGATAAATTTCAACAAAAGATACACAGGATTCATCCCGGTCGTTATATCGGTAAGGGCAAGGCGGAGGAGCTTTCGGGTCGCATTCAGCGTTTCAAAGCGAATGTTGTGATATTTGATAATGACCTTTCACCCGGACAGATTGGTGAGCTTGAAAAGATTGTTGGTGTTAAGATATTAGACCGCAGTGAATTAATTTTAGATATATTTGCGACCAGGGCTAAGAGCCGCCAGGCCAGGCTTCAGGTAGAGCTGGCTCAGCTTGAGTACACGTATCCGCGTTTGACGAGGATGTGGACGCATCTTGATAGTGTAGCAGGCGCAGCCGGTGGTACAGCTATCGGTGCTGTTGGCGGTATAGGGACTCGAGGGCCCGGCGAGAAACAACTGGAGGTTGACCGTCGTTTGGTAAATAAGCGTATTGCAGACCTCAAGGGTGAGCTTAGACAGATAGACAAGCGAAAAATCAGGGAGATTGACGGTCGCAAAGGGCAATTTAAGGTCTGTTTGGTTGGTTATACGAACGTTGGTAAGAGCACATTATTAAATTTACTTACTGGCTCAGATGTTTTTGTGCAAGACCGTCTTTTTGCGACTCTTGATACTCGAACTAAAAAGTGTTCACTTGTCGGCGGTATTGAAGTGTTGCTCAGTGACACCGTTGGATTTATCAGGAATTTTCCTCATCAGCTGGTAGCTTCATTCAAAGCTACGCTGGAGGAGGCGGTCAATGCGGATTTGCTTTTGCATGTTGCAGATGTTTCTAATCCGGAGGTATTAGAGCAGATTAAATCTGTTAATAGAGTTCTGGAAGAGATTGGCTGCGGGGATAAGTCGGTTTTACTGGTGTTGAACAAGGTAGATATAGTCGGGAAAGCGGGTATGGTTGAGATGCTTGAGACCCTGTATCCTGAAGCGCTTTGTATTTCAGCCAGGACCGGCCTGGCAGTGGAAAAATTAAAGGATAATATGTTGAGCAAGTATCGAGGCGAAGAAGTTTTACTGCGTGTGGTCAGCAAACAATCGAATGGTAAGGTGCAAAGTTTCATTCGTGCCTGTGGAACCGTTCTGAATGAGGTTTATCTTGACGGTTCTGTTCACATTGATGCCAAGTTAGGTCGGAATCAATTGGCTCAGTTAAAGAGTTTACGGCCTGAACGGATTGAGATTGTCCAAAGTTAAAAAACTTTCTGTAAATACAAATCTTTATTGCCATTGGGCTTATAACTTGTTTTAATTCTTGTGATGTTTAAAAATGTTTCAATAATTGGTGATGGTGCAATGGGTACTGTTTTGTCGATGCTTCTCTGCGAGAAGGACCTTTCAGTGCGGATGTGGGGTTATGATGCAAAGCAGCTAAAGCAGATAGAACAAGAGGCGGAGAATAAGAAATTTTTGCCTGGTTACAGGATTCCGAAGTCAGTAGTATTTGAACCGAGAGACGAGGAGATAATGAAGGAGGCGGATTTAGTTGTATCTGCAGTGCCTTGCCAGTATATGCGTGGTGTATGGGAGCGATTAAAGGATGTATTCCAGAAGGATATTCCCATTGTATCCGTTGCCAAGGGGATTGAGAAAGAAACCTTGCTTCGGCCAAGCGAGATACTTTTTGATGTTCTGGGTGATGCAGTTAATTGTGCTGTCCTGTCGGGTCCGACAATAGCGGACGAGCTGGCCAGGCGGCTTCCGGCAGTTGCGTGTGTTGCCAGTCGAGATGCAGAACTGGCAAAGGGGATTCAATATACATTTTCAATTTCCTGGCTTCGAATTTATACGAGTACAGATTTATGTGGTGTTGAATTAGCTTCTGCCTGTAAGAATATTATTGCAATAGCGGCTGGTATTATAGATGGAATTGGTGCCGGTGACAACGCCAAGGCGGCTCTTTTGAGCAGGGGCTTGGCAGAGATAAGAAGATTAGGAGCTCCCTGTGGCGCCAGAGCCGAGACATTCGCCGGAGTAAGCGGTCTGGGTGATTTGGTGACAACGTGTATTTCGCCCAAGGGCAGAAATCGTTCATTTGGAGAGAGAATCGGTAAGGGACAGAATAGAGAGAGAGCATTGGCGGCTACTGATTCTGTTGTGGAGGGTGTTGAAAGCTGCAGGTCGGTGATTGCTTTGGCGGAACGGGAAAAAGTGGATATGCCGATTACCAGAGCAGTCTATGAGGTGCTTTTCGAAGGGAAGCCAGTTCGGGAGGCGATTTCGGATTTAATGCAGCGTCGTCTTAGGGCAGAATAGGTTTTGTCAGGATAGATACAAAAGGAATCAGAGTCCCATAAAATTTGGCTTTTGAAATAAGCTATCCTGTACATCTTTTTTTGTTAACCGGCAGCTTTGTCTGTTTTAAATTTTTCTTTTAAAAAATTTTTTCGTTTCGAGAAAGCCAAGCCAGATAAATCAATGGGGTTGGCTTGTTTAATTATTGTTTTTCTGCTGATTTTCTACGTTTTATCGGAAGCGTTGCAGGTTTTAGCTACGTTATGGTTTGTTTTTATATTCTGTGGGTCGAAATCTTTATTTAGTCTTTTGAAGTATTATTTTTTATACTTTATTTAGTATTTTGTGGCTGAATCGGGGGTTGTTGAAGTATCCGCAAGTATAAGCTAATGCAGTCGTATAATTCGAACGATGATGTAAGAAATAGACTTTTCAAATAGTAAGTATCAACAGACGGATAGTGCATTTTGACTTGTATTAGATTTGAGGAAAAGCTCTATGGGATTAAAAAACATTTTTAGCTTTGTCAAGAATCATACGTATCCAATTGGAGTGGATATGGGGGAAGATACTTTGGAAATGGTACAGCTTGGTCATAATGGCAAAGGTTTGTATGTAGTAGCCGGGGGTAGCAGAAACAGGCCCAGGGATTTGAAAGCAGGTAGCAGTGATTGGCAAAGATGGTGTATAGGAGAGATTAAGAATATGACAGGAGAGAAGAGATTCCGAGGTAAACAAATAATTGCGGCGGCGTCTGCGAAGGAAGTATTCATAGAGCATATCAAAATGAAGCCGACGGATATGGATAATCTTGATAAGGCGGCTTTTGAAAAGGTTAAAGACAAGCTTCCCTTTGAAGCTAATCAGGCGGTTATAAAAACTATACCGGCAGAGGACAACAACGTGTTAGTGATAGCCACACATCGCGAAAAGATAAACAGGTATTTGGCAATTTACGAGAAGACAAATCTGCAGATTAAATCAATCGGCGTCTGGCCGATAGCCTTGACGAATACTTATGTGAACTTTTTCGGCAGAAGAAAAAGTGATGTCGCCTCAATAGTAATGCTCCTGGATATAGAATCGAACTATACCAATTTGGTTATATGCAGGCACAAGAATTTGCTTTTTGCACGGACTATACCTATAGGTGCGAACGGACTCAAATTTAAAGAGAAGTTGTCAAGATTAGTTCTTGAGCTTAACGGCTGCAAACGTCAGTTTAACCGTTTGTATAAAGATACGCTAATAGACAGATTGATTTTTCTATTGAGAGGTGAGCTGGGCAAGCAGGCCTGCACCTCGATAGCTAAGCAGTTGAAAATACCTGCACAGATAGGAGATTGTTTGGCGGCGGTGGAAATATCTGACCCTTCGGGTTCAGGAATTGACCGCAGAGAAAGTAGTATTAATTGGAGCACGTCCTTCGGACTTAGTCTTTCATAATGGTTTATTAAGAGCAGAAAATTGGGGGTAATTTGAGAAATGCTTAATATCAATTTTGTTCCAGAAGATTACATTCAGAACAATGAATCCTGCCGGACGAATTTATTATATCTGGTGATTTTTGTAGTTTTAATGGCAGGCCTCAGCGGTGTTTTTTTCACGATAAAGCTAAGACAGCGGGCAGTGAATTCCAAGGAAGCGATGGTTAATAACAGGATGACTAAAGCCCAGAAAGCGATAAGTCAATTTGAAAAGCTTCAGGTTAAGCGCAAGTTGATGATGAAAACCGCCCTTACTACTGCGGAATTGATAGAACCTGTTCCCAGGAGCGTGGTGCTTGCAGCTTTGACCAATAACCTTCCGCCGGGAACATCTTTGCTGCAGTTGAGTCTTATCCAGAAAGAGCCGAGAAATTCTTCTGCTTATCAAAGAAAGAAAACTAAATACCAGGCCGCAAAAACAGGGGATAAAGGAAAGAATACATCAACCATTTCGAAGGAAAAGCTTTTGAAGACCTATATCGAGGTCGAAGGCGTGGCACCGAGTGACCTTCAGGTTGCAAAATATATTGAATTGCTTGATGGTTCTAATCTGCTTGATGATGTGGCATTGGTGGAATCCAAAGAATTTGTAGACAAAAAGACCCTTAAGTCACAAGAAGAGGAATCCGGAATAAAATTAAGGCAGTTTAAGTTAACTGCGATGCTTAAAAAGGATGTGCATTTGAATAAAAAAGATGTTGAAAGAATAAAGAATGCTTATGAAAAATCCAAATATGTGTTCTAAATTTCTTTGAGCATTTTCTGATGGCAGAAATGTAA
This sequence comes from Phycisphaerae bacterium, assembly GCA_030604525.1. GTDB lineage: Bacteria > Planctomycetota > Phycisphaerae > Sedimentisphaerales > Anaerobacaceae > JAUVVQ01. The sequence goes on from JAUVVQ010000024.1 coordinate 30,800, forward strand.
AAGCGTAGTTTTTGTAAAGGGGATGAGCTAATGACAAGTGGTGTAAGAAAAATAGTGTTTTTTTTCGTTTTGTTAGGGATTACTTTTGTCGCTTACCGTTTTATGATAAGGCCGGCCAACAAACATTTGTCCGAGCAGAAAACACGATTGCAGTCTAAGCTTGATAAACTTTCAAAGCTTGAGAAAGCTACCGCAACGGTAGAAAATTTTAGTAAGGAGCTTGAGCAATTGCAGGAAGCAATAGATTTTTTTGAAAGCAAGCTTCCGCCCACGGAGCAGATAGACCAAGTCCTTCAGGATGTTACTTTGATTGGACAAAAGCAGGGGGTAAGCAGGAAAACGATTCGAAGGCTTTCTACCACGGAGGATAATAATGGTTATGTGGAACAGCCGTTGTCGATGAAGTTAGAAGGGAATTTCAACTCATTTTATTCTTTTTTATTAGCATTGGAAAAGCTCCCCCGTATTATGAAAGTCAGGCAGCTTAGGTTGGAAAAAGTGAAAGGTGAAGAAGGCATAGTTTCGGCTGATTTTGTTGTGAGTATATTTTTTCAGGACAAAGCCGGTTAGTTTTTGAATTTAAATGAGCCGATGCAAAATACGAGATATAAAAATTATTAGTGAGGTTTAGACATGCTCTCTTTTCTAAAAGAACAACAGAATGTGATTCCATCGGGTCAAAAGTTCTCTGATGCTGTTGATGAATCAGCCAATGGTGACGAACAGCAGAATGAAAAGCAGGACTATATCACAGTGGAATCAAAGAGTGACAAGGTGCGCAAGAGCACGACTGTTTTGATTATTTTGTTTGTGGCAGGAGGACTGTTTCTCTTTTTTATGATAAAAAAGAGTGTTCCTGGCAGTGTATCTGCTGCGAGTGTCAGCAAGGAAGAGGTTGAGATTGAGAAAGCGATTGCCCAGCTTACGGGCATTAAATCCGAGATATTTGACCGTATGGATAAAATTGTAGACAAATTTTATGAGTTTTCAAATGTGCAGCAGGTTGAAGTCGACCAGTTAAGGAAAAATCCCTTTAACAGCAGCGTTTATCTTTTAGGTCTGGATAATAACGGTGATTCTGAAGGAAGTGAAGCTGATTTATTTGAGTTGCAACGCCGGCAGATAAAACAGGAGTCCAAGGATTTGAAGCTTTTGAGTATTATGCGTTCTTCCGGGAAGAGTTGTTGTATAATTAATAGTAGCGAGAAGGCTCTGTACGAGGGAGATTCGATAAAGTCTTTTCGTGTAAGTCAAATTGGCGATAATTTTGTTAAACTTCAATGGGTCTCTAAAGACGGAGAGGCGAATTCTGAAGGTAATTTAGAAGAATATGGCATTTTATTAAAGTTGATGGAATGAAATCACAGGTTTTTTTGGATGACAACAGGGATTTGCGGCCCGGTGGGAGTTCCGGAGAAGATGCTTACGCTGCAAGTTGCAGTTTGGCAAGTGGAAACGGAGCTTTAGAAGTAAGTGTGAAACAATTTTGTTAAAAGAGGTCTGGTTTATTAGAAGGGGGATAAAATGACTGATATCAAGCAGATATTGGCAGAGGCAATTGAAAAGGGAGCAAGTGACGTTCACATTAATGTAGGTCTTCCGCCTGTTTTCAGGAGGAATACAGAGTTAATGGATATGGAATTTCCGGCTGTGAGCAATGAGGGTGCCAGAGAAATGGTTCTCTCAATGGTCGGGCCGGAAAAGTTCAAAAAGTTCGAAGAATTCAGGGACCTTGATTTCTCAACGACACTTGATGACGGTCATAGATTTCGTACAAACGCACATTTTCAATGCGATACGATTGCCATAGCTTTTAGAGTTATTCCAAACAAGATACCTAATATTGAAGATTTGCATTTACCGCCAATAGTTAAGGAGATGACGGAGCTTTCAAAGGGACTGGTTTTAGTAACCGGGCATACAGGTTCCGGGAAAAGTACAACCCTTGCTTCAATGATAGGGTCGATAAACCGTAAATACAGAAAGCATGTTATAACATTAGAGGACCCTATCGAGTATTCTCTTAGTAACGAGATGAGTATGATAGAGCAAAGAGAAATCGGCAATGATTGTCCTAGGTTTGACTTGGGTTTACGGCATGCCCTTCGTCAGGACCCCGACATCATAATGGTTGGAGAGATGCGGGACCTTGAGACGACGAGTTCTACAATTACGGCGGCGGAAACGGGCCATTTGGTTTTTAGTACTTTGCATACGATTAATGCTTCGCAGACTATCGAGCGAATCATAGATATTTATCCGGCTGGTCAGCAGAATCAGATTAGGACAATGCTCGCTAATACTATCCAGGCGGTCGTCTCACAGACGCTCTTCAGACGAGTGGATGAACCGGGAATGGTTCCTTGTGCTGAAATATTGTTATGTACATCTGCGGTAAGGAATTGTATCCGTGAAAACAGAATCTATGAGATACCAAATATTATTGAGACATCACGACGGCTTGGTATGCAAACTATGGATAATAGTATAGCTGAGATGTATTCCAAAGGATTCCTTGACAGAGGCGAAGCGATAACAAGGTCCGGTAATCCCGGGAAAATGAGTAAGATGCTGAACCCTGAGAGGGAGTTTGAAGTAGTTCAGTCGTCCAAGAAGCGTTAGTTTTTTGAAATATGCTGATTTGACTTTTTCATTTGGCACAATTTGAGGAAGGTTTCTTTATGTTGAAAGAATCTTTGCGAGGTAATCAAGGCCCTACAGCAGTTGCGCAGGAGCATCGTCAAGCTCAACAGGGAGGTCAGGGTCAGGGTGAGAGCAGCGAACATCACGTATCTTCTGAGCAGGCTCAGGGGTTGTCATCAGGTTCGCCTGGGGGTGTATACGAGAAGCTTAAAGGTTTCAGAGTTGAATTTGGTCCAAGCAAGAAGGATATTTTAAGTTTCACAAATCAGCTTGCGATTATGGTTAGAGCTGGTATCAGTATTCAGGACTCGCTGGAATCAATAGGCGCCCAGATTGAAAATCGAAAATTCAGAGCAGTAATTATAGATTTGAAAAAGCGAATTGAAGAAGGCGAGAGTTTTTCTCAGGCGCTTAGTGAGCATCCTGACGTTTTTAGTAATATTTACATTAATATGGTTGGAGCAGCGGAGGTTTCTGGTTCATTAAGTGATATGCTCCAGCGGCTGGCAGGTTACCTGGACCAGGAAGCAGAGACCCGCTCGCAGGTTAAGGGCGCAATGATTTACCCTTCGATTATCGCTGTTATGGCAGTATTGGTTACGATTTTTCTGCTGTGTTTTGTTTTACCGAGATTTACCGCCATATTCAGCGGGAAAGAGCACCTGTTACCTGCTCCTACAAAATTGCTGATGGCATCGAGTGCATTTTTGCGCGGCTATTGGTATTTTATTATACCCGTGGTTGGAGCAACAATAGCAGGTTTTGTTTATTTTATCAAAACAAATACAGGGCGTCTGTGGTGGGACAAAGCTAAATTGAAAATACCTTTGTTGAAGACATTGTGCAAATGCCTTTATATCACGAGAAGTCTTCACACTATGGGGGTGCTCGTACGGTCGGGTGTGCCGATTCTGGATACAATCTCAATAACTGCCCAGATAACCGGCAATATTCTATTTAGAGATATGTGGCTGTCAATTTATGAAGATGTTCGTCGAGGTGGTAAAATCGCCTCGAGTCTCAACCGATTTACTTTGATGCCGAGGAACGTTGTTCAGATGATAAGGAGCGGCGAAGACTCAGGGACAATGAGTGATGTCCTTCGCGATGTCTCTAATTATTATGCCCGAGAGTTGAGGACGGTTATAAAGACCGTCACTTCGATGATAGAGCCGATAATGATTGTTTTGATGGGTTTTCTTGTTGGTTTTATTGCGATGAGTATAATCCTGCCGATATTTAAAATGTCAAGTGCCGTTACGGGCAAATAAGAAGTAAGATAACATTTGCTTCAGTAATATAAAATCTTTCGAAAGTTCGCGGTTATGAAAAAAAACGGTTTTACACTTATAGAAGTCTTAATCGCGTCACTGCTGATAGGAATTGCAGTTGTTTCTCTTATCGGAGCTAACATTTCTTTTACCAAAGTTAATGGTTTTGGGACGGATTTATCCACCGCTGAGTTTCTTATAGAGCAGATAAGAGAGCTTACCACAGTGGTTGAATACGAGAACCTGTCCGATTATGATAGTTCCAATTTTTCACCTCCGCACGGTGTTAACGGCGAGGTTTTAAATGGTTTTCCAGCTTTTGCACAGCAGGTTTTTGTTGAGAATGTAAGCGCTTCAAATTTTGAAACTGTAGTTGCCGACGGCAGCAGTGATTTTGTAAAGATAACCGTCAAAGTTTTGTTAAACGGACGGGAAATCAGCGAAACCAGTTGGATTCGAGCACGGTATTAACAGTAAAAGTGGATTTGGATTTATGTTGCGAAAACACAGTAGATATTATGTTGGTTTTACAATCGTTGAGCTTCTTCTGAGCTTGGCTATAACCGCCATTTTACTTGCTGGGATGGCTATTGCTTTTAATGCATCAATGACGAATTATCAGCAAAATGAAGATATTTTTAAAAGCGTTAACAGTGCTCGACAGGCATTGTTTCGGATGACAACTCAGATACGAACCGGATTCGTTGACCCCAATGATGTCACAAACCAGCAGCAGTGCAGGTTGTTGTGTGCAGACGGCTCTGAGGTTACATACTGGTATGATGATGCAAATAATCGACTTTATCTTCGTGACATTGCCGGCGGAACTGATTATTTGCTGTGCGAGAATGTTACTTTGATGAGTTTCATTAAAACCCACACAGATGACGGGTTAGACGTCAAGAGTGTTCAAATCTCGATGACAGTGAAGTCCGGCACGGTTGAGAAAACTCTTTCAGCGGCAGCAGTTGTCAGGAAAGTTTTGCAATAAAAAGAGCGTTGGCCTTGCTTATATTCTGAGTTATCCAGCTTTTCAAACCTTTTGTTAGCCATTCCAGGCATCTTCAAATCATACATTATCCTTTGCTGAGTATTTGCCGCTTCCAATTGGAAAGGTAGAGCTTTTGTATAAAAATGCTTGATTGTTATTCCTTTTGATTATATATTTGAGGAATTGCAGGGCGGTTAGCTCAGTTGGATAGAGCGCCTGCTCGACACGCAGGAGGTCGTTGGTTCAAGTCCAATACCGCCCAGTTGTAACCCCTGAGATAACAGCAAGATGTTACAAAAATCCCTGACAAGCCGTATTCGGAAAAAGTAAAATTACGATACATTAGCTATCGTAATTTCCAATGAGGTTGGTATTATGCAAGGTTCAATCTACAACAACAAAGCTCGTTACTGGTGAAGAGTCAAACTCCCCGGTCAAACCAAGTATCAGCACGTTGCGCTTAAACCTGAAGGTGGAAGATTCGCTACTAAAGACAAAGCGGTTGCAGTCGAAGTCGCAAAAATGTTTTGGCAGGAAGCTGCAACAAAAGCAGAAACCGACATCAAGACAATATCAGACCTGACTGGGGCATACTACGCATACTGCAAGACCTACCACCAGAACAGTCGAGAAGCATAATTGGCAAATCAAGTGTCCGCCATCTGTTCAGCACCTCAAGTTAAAAGCAAAAAGAATTCTTGAAAGAAAAAGAATTAATTGTAAAATCATTGAAACCGGAGTTAAAATCGTTTCCTAAATCAAGGGTATATTTGTCTCATTTTTGCTGAAGACGTACACTCCTTCGGGTAAATTAAAGGTGTCAACATGCCAGTGAAATGCGTTGAAACTGCTCGGCAGATTTGCGAACACTCTTGACTTATTAGTTCCGAAAACCCTGGAAACTATAATACTCCCCAAAAACTGGGCGCGTGATTAAGGTGGATTTGTCGTCTGAGACGATAATAGTTTCAGGAGACAAATTATGAAGAACAAACGACGGAATCACAGTGCTGCATTCAAGGCCAAACT
>JAUVVQ010000063.1 GCA_030604525.1 Phycisphaerae bacterium
CGCGTTGTAATAATTGTTCCTTATCCATCCGGTTTCCCGCAATCAATATATTCCTAAAATGATGCCTTCTCCTTGGGAGGTTTATCCTGATTTATATTATCCGGTATTCTTGCTTTTAAGTCAACGACATTTTTAAGGGTTAGCCCGGAGGGGGCATTTAACTAATATTTTCCGTGTCCTGCTTTTTATCGGTTTGTATGACAGAAGAGATTTTTATTTGCAGGAGCTTTGTGGTTCCCTCGGTGATTTTTGTATTTTCGCTTGCTCTTAGAGGAACTGCCCAGATGATTTCTTGAGCATCTTCTAAAATCAGGATTTCCTCTCGTAAGTTTCGTGGGACTTTTTGAGCGGTGAGAAATTTGCCGACCTTTTTCCCCTTCCCCAGAGACAGCGGATGGAACCTGTCGCCCGCCTTACGGAACCGGACAGTTAAAGGCGGTTTGATTTTTTCAAAAGCAAACCATTCGATATATGGACTTTTCCTCTTTTTGAAATCTTCAAGGTCTGCATCTTTGGACTGAAGGATTTCGGTCTCGATATAAAAATCGTCGAACCGGGTTTTGCCTGGGACAGCGATTCGTTTTTCCTTCGGCTTTTCCTTTTTTTTCTCAGCTTCTTTTTCTTCAGCGACAAATATCAGGTTGTTATATTCCCGGCGCACTCTGTAGCCTGCGGGTAAAGTTATGGTTTTTCCGCTTTGCTTTGTATCTGCAAGATGCAGAATCTTTCGGTAGTGTTCTTCGGTCAGGTTTCTTTCCGGAGAGGAGATTGCAGATAGCGATTTTCTTACCATCTGTATTTTTACCGGAATCGGCTGGGCGTTGAAGACATCGACTTTCAAGCCGACCTGCCCGTCTTCGATATCGCAAGCGCAAGGCCAGATTTTATCCGCATTTTTGCAGACGAGTTTATAAAATCTCAGAGCTGATTCAGAGAGCTTAAACAAATTTGCTGATACAGAGTCGCTGCTTTCCATCTGCAGAGCGGGCATTAGTTTGTGCCTGATGAAATTGCGCCTGTAAGCGCAGTCTTTATTGGTTCTATCTTCCCGCCAGCTAATATTCTTGTCTTTGAGGTATTTGATGATTCCACTGCGAGCTATCCCTAAAAGCGGTCTTACAAAACGGATATTTCCAGGAAAAGTTTTAACAGGCCAGATGCCTGCAAGTCCTCGAAAGCCGGTCCCCCTTCCGAGTCTCCCAAGGACGGTCTCAGCGTTGTCATCCATTTGATGGGCGGTAGCGATGCAGGAGCAGGAGTTTGCATTTGCAATCCGCATCAGTGCGCTGATGCGGAGATTGCGGGCGGCTGTTTCTATGGAGAGACCCTTTGTTTGAGAGAAGATTTTGACGTTTATTCTTTCAGATGCTACCGGGATACCTAATTCGCCGCTTTTTTTTATGGTGAATTCCTCATCGCCCTCGGCTTCGGCTCCTCTTAATTGGTGGTTGATATGAGCGCAGTGGAATGGATGATTTAGTACGCCTTCATTTTTAAGAGCGGATAAAATATACAGAAGGGCGGTGGAATCGGCGCCGCCGGAAACTCCTAAAAGAATCTTCTCCTTCTCAGAGAAGAGATTATTCCTTTTTATGAATGCAGCGACTTTTTTTTCAAGCTCATTTAGCATAAAAACACACAAAAAAAGGGCCTGTTAGAGTCCAGGCCCCACATGCTTCTCATAGCAAATCAGCTTCTGAATGACTACGATATCCTAATCGTTTCCTGTTCCTTCGACGCTTGAGCTTAATTGGTCGATGCGCTTCTGTGCGTATTCAATCTGCGCTTTGGAAGCGATGTTCACTGCAACAACCTGCTTATAAAGCTCTAGCGCTTCGGCTCGGCGGTGCAGCTTTTTATCCAGGACGTAAGCCGCTTTGAATCTTGCCGGATACGGAGTTTCAGAATTCCATTGATAAGCTCGTTTGTAATATAAAATCGCAATCGTGTAGTCATTGAAATGCTCGTAGATTGCCCCTGCCCTATAAGCGGCATCATCAATTTTGTCACTTGAAGGATGTTTTCTTATGAGTTTATTGTATTTAGCAAGGGCCAGACGAAGCATATTGTCATTGACATAGACGAGCATATTATGTGCCTTTTCCTCTAAGTTGCGGGCCTGGTCGTAAAAATAATTAGCTTCGGTAATTGATGCAGCCGCCTTCAAATCCGGACCTGCCAGGCTTGCTTCGATTATGTAATTGTATTTTGGCACCTTGTTGAGTTTGTTCAGCTCGGTTTCTGCCCATTCTAATTTCATACTGTTTCCGGTCTTGTTGTAATAGCCCACCAGCGTTCCCATAGCTTCCTTGTATGCCTCTCTGTTAATAGCTAACTGTTCGACCAGGTCAGCTTCATCAGCTTCAGCAGGTATTGAGAGCACAGTTCCGCCTTGGTCCGTTAATCCGGTTGGAACGAGCTGGCTTCTTCCGCTGTCCGCACTGTAACAGCCAACCAGAACATTCATTATAATTACCAGTAATATAGTCAAAATTTTCCTTGCCATAATGGCCTCCTTACAGCTTCTAACTACTTTGCCCATTTTGTTTTTTACGCCTTTATCATTTTCCCCGGAATTCCTGTTACAAATCATTATTATCTTATAGCGGTCTCCGTCAAGAACAAAGAACAAAAAAACTTTATTCCAATGCCTGTTTTAAATCATCTATGAGCTTTTGCGTCTCTTCAATACCGGCCGAAAGCCGCACCGTGTTAGCTTTCACGCCGAAAGTAGTCCTTCGTTCTTCGGGCAGGTAAAGCATTGTTGTAAGTACCGGCAGACAAACGAGCGTTTCTGTGCAACCGAGACTGACCGCGTGAAAGATGATGTTTAATTTTTCCACGAATTTCTTTGCATCTTTCTGCGTATTTCCCACATCGAAAGCAAGCATACCGCCGAAGCCGTTTTTCATTTGTTTACACGCCGCCTTATGTCCCGGCGAATCCGGCAGGCCGGGATAATATATTCGTGGGATTTTGCGATGGCCTTTGAGAAAATTAGCTATCGCCTGGGCGTTGTGTGCCATTTTTGCCGCACGCATATCCAGTGTTTTCAGACCTCTTTCAAGCAGAGAAGCTGGAAATGGGTCCAGGGTTGTCCCGATTGCCTGTCGGGTAAACCATAGCTCGTCGTACTGTTCCTGGGTTGAGCAGACAATAGCACCGGCCATAAGGTCGTTGTGTCCGCCGAGACCTTTTGTTGCACTGTGTATGACCAGGTCCGCATCCCACTCCAGAGGAAGCTGGTGATAGGGGGTGGCAAACGTATTGTCCACTACCAGCATAGCCCCGACCTTGTCGGCTTGTTTACGCAAAAACTCAATGTCGATAACTTTAACCAGTGGATTGCTTGGAGTCTCGCAGAAAATCATTTTCGTATTTTTTTTGATGTTTTCAGGGACTTTTTCTGGCTCCGCAGCGTTCAGCCATGTTACATCTATGCCGAATTTTTCGAGAATCAGGGAGACTTTATAATTCGCACCGTAGATATCATGGAAGGTAAGCAGGTTGTCTCCGGTTTTTAAATATGTCAGAAATGTCATTGTAATAGCTGCCATTCCGCTGGTGCAGATAACGCAGTCTGCCCCGCCTTCCATTGCTGCAACTTTTTTTTCCACCGCCCTGACTGTGGGATTGTCATCACGATGGTAGGTATAGCCGTCGATTTCTCCCTCGGTTATTTTCCTTAATATCTCGAAGGATACGTATTCATAGTTCACTGCCGAGACGATGGGAGTTACCATCGGTATATTACCATAAGGAGTAAGCGGGTCTTTATTTCTCATCCTGTTATATTCCTTAAATGAGGGTAATCGCTTTGTAAAAAGTTGCATTTTAACAGCAATTCTCAAAAATCGCCACAAATTTTCCTGCAGCCACTGACGTTTCGGAGGCGGGTGAGTAATTTCGCTTTTGCCCTTGGGCTTTTATCGGAGAAGAAAAAGGGCTTTGGAGCAGATTAGGCGATGCTTCCCTGATTAGACCCGCCTTTTTATAAACCATAGGAAAAATTACAATTCGCCAGTAGTTATTGATTTTCAACATATACCGAATTATTCTATACTAACTTGAAATTATTACAAATATTCCAGAGAAATCATCAAAAAAGTTGATGAATACGCTCTTATTGGTAAGATATAAAGCTGATAGTAACGAATAATTGATAGTTAATTGAGGAGACAGATTATGTTTTCATCGATACTCGCAGCCGGGAACGGATGGACGAAGATAATCAATTACCAGCTTGTCCCGGGGAATGAAATCTGGCGGTTCGTACTTGTCCTGCTTGTTATTATTGTAACGCTGGCGGCGGGCAAAATCGCACAGTTTTTCATCAGTTCTCTCGCTCAGCGAGGAGAGAAAAAAACAGGCGAAAACGTAATGGCCTTGGTTCTCAAATGTATTGCCAAACCCTTCTCGGTAGCGGTATTCGCTTTGGGCCTGATTATCTGCAGATGGCTTTTGTATTTCAGCCAGGCCGATGGTATAAAACCTGCCATAGCAACCTACTGGGACAATGTCGCCAGGGCGGTTGCGGCAGTCGCAGTGGCTTATGCGATATATAAGGTGGTCGATGTTATCGAGTTTTACCTTATAAAGCTGACCAGCAGAACGAGAACAAAGCTGGACGATATGCTCGTCCCCGTCATCCGAAAGTCGCTTCGAATCACTATCGTTGTTATTGCTGCCCTTTGGATAGCCGACGGCATCTTGGGGGCCAATATAAGGGCTATACTCTTAAGTGCAGGCGTCGGCGGTGTCGCAATTGCCCTGGCGGCAAAGGATACCATCGCTAATTTCTTCGGCTCCGTAACAATCTTTGCCGACAGACCGTTTCAGATTGACGACCTGGTCAAAATCGAAGGATATTTCGGCACCATCGAGGAAGTTGGGTTCAGGAGCACAAAACTTCGCACACGTGACGGGACTCTTGTCACAATCCCGAACAACACTATCGCAAATACGAATGTCGAAAATGTCGGCAAAAGGCGGTTTATCCGCAGAACCTCGAATATAACTATAACTTACAATGCGGGAGCCGAAAAATCAAAACGGGCCGTCGAGATTATAAAAAATATCCTCACCGATGTCCCGGAGGTCAGCACCAACTCTGACTTTTCGCCGAAGGTCTTCTTTAACGATTTCAACGACTCCTCGCTCAATATCTATATGACCTACTGGGTTGCCCCTCCCGACTGGTGGCTCTATCTGGAAATCAATCAGCGGGTCAACACAGAGATGATGAAACGCTTCGAAGCAGAAGGCATCGAATTCGCCTTCCCCACACAAACATTGTATCTGAAAAAGGAACACTAACCGCCGAAGCAGGCAAAAAACTTGACTAAAACCTGAAAAATAACTAACATCTTTATTTAGTATCTGTTGTGGAAACAGTATTTTGTCATTCCTGCGGAGCTTGTCCCCGCGAAAGCGGTGAGCAGGAATCCGGCTTTTTGCTTGTTAACTCTGTTTTCACTGGGCCAGCTTCATTGATTTTCGCTTTTCACAGCAGGAACTATTTAAGCGGATGTGGCGGAATTGGCAGACGCGCAGGCTTCAGGTGCCTGTGGGCTTTATCGCTCGTGGAGGTTCGACTCCTCTCATCCGCACTTAATGCCATTACACCGGCTACGCCCTATGTCGGCGAACATAATTTACCTCTACTTATTTATCAAGTCTTTTACATCGTTTACATTTTCCCCTTTACTTGAACACATATCTGGATACAATTATAAAAAAAAGGATTGTCGGGCTCGAGAACCACTTTCCTGCTCAACCATCAACACCCGCATTCCAAGGGAAAAGACCGCTTCGATTTGTTAAGAAACGCCTACATCGACACCCGCTACAAGAAGGATTATAAAATCACAAAAAAAGAACTGGAATACCTGTAGTTTCAAAAGAAAAGAGGTGATTGAAAATGCCTGATAATCTTGAAGAATTGTTATCGCGGCTACGTGAATCACAATCTTTATTTCTTAGCAGCGAAGAGGCTACCAAACAAGGAGCTATTCTGCCTATACTTGCCAAGCTCGGCTGGGACCGGGATAACATACAGGAGGTCATACCTGAATATTCTGTCGGTAGAGGCAGAGTAGATTATTGTTTGAAAACAGGCGAACAATCTGTCTTTCTAGAAGTTAAACGGGCAAACGAAGAACTTGAGCGACATCAGGAACAATTACTCAATTATGCTTTTAGGCAGGGAGTAAAGTTAGCAATTCTTACAAATGGTCTTTTATGGTGGTTTTATCTTCCATTGAGCGAAGGCAGTTGGGAACAGCGAAAGTTTTTTACTGTTGCTCTCCAACAACAAGAACCATCTTCGATGGTAAAACACTTCAAAGAATTTTTATCAAAAGAAGCTATCTCGACAGGTTCAGCTGTCAAAGATGCTGAGAAAATGCGAGAAGGTAAACAAAAGGAACGTATTATTCAAAAAAGTATCCCGAAAGCGTGGAAGCAACTTTGTGAGGAACCGGATGAAATGCTACTTGAGTTATTCGCTGAGAAAGTGGAAAGTCTTTGCGGTCACACACCTGACCAACAGAAGCTTGCGGAGTATGTAGCCAAGACGCTTAAAAGCGGTACAGCAACAATTACTGAACCAACAATATCAAAGCCCGGCCTTACAAGACGGCCTAAGCCAGCGGTAGGATATGCTGGTAAATCTCCCATTGGTTACACATTTGAAGGCAAACATCGTTCTGTCAGGTCATTTAAAGACATATTAATGGGACTTTGTGAAGCTCTTTATAGAAAACACGGGATGGATTTTGAGCAAGTCTTTAATCTAAGAGGGCGCAAACGAGAATATTTTGCGAGAGATTATAAAAATATGACAGATCCAAAGGAAATTGCAAACTCCAGTATCTACGTTGAAACGAATTTATCTGCAAATGGGATTATAGGGCGATGTCACCAGTTGCTGGAATTATTTGGTTACCCTAAGAATAAATTAGACATTGAATTTCGAGACAATTAGACAGAATGAGCGAAAATGAATACAAAGTTGGAATGATTATCAAATCTCCCGAAAAACCTGAGTTTGGGCCAGGCAAAGTAATCCGAATTAATGGGAACTCTATCTGGATTTATTTTCGTAACGATAATAGTAAATATGCACGTCAATACAGTAAAAATGTCGCAAGGTTAAATAGGTATAAAAAGAAATCCGACCAGTTTTTAAATAGTCTTAATGAGAAAAACTTTGTTGATACCTCCATAGGTTTATTATATGAACCATCTATAATAGAAAAGTGCAAATACTTTTGTCTTAAACCAAAATTAAAATCAATAGATGATTTGAATATAGAGCATCCTCCATCTCAGTTCGGAGTTTACGGTTGGTATTTCGATGAGCCACCACCTTATGTGCCGACAAATGGTTGTACATCTGTCAAAACAGGATCTTGGCCATTTAGAACAAAGTGGTGGCTGCTATATGTTGGAAAGGCCAAAAGTTTAAGTGAGCGGATAGTGACCTATCATATAGGAGGCGGGCATTACGCCAAGAGAACAATGTCTTCTTTAAGATTATCTCTGGGATGTTTGCTATCAAAGAAGTTAGGGATTCTTCTTTATTATCCTCCAGAGTCATTTGGCAAAAAAGAAAAAAAACTCAATAACTGGTTGGAAAAGCACGCGCTGATTACCTGGGTCAGAACAGCATACATAGATGAAGTTGAAACATGTGCAATTCAAGAATATTATTTGCCATTAAACTATGAACATAACAACCACCCTTTGGTCCAACCGCTTTCAAACTTGAGAAAAGCGTTCAGAAAGATTGTCAAAAGTTCAGATAGAAAAGGGAAAAAGAAAAGGAAGCAGAAAAAAGCTTATAAACAATTTGTCAACGATTGTAAGAGATTGAAAATTGAAAAGTAAGTTAATATCGCAAATTCCTGCATTGCAGGTATTGATTAACTTGGGCTGGGAGTATATATGTGCTGTGGATAATTAAAGCTGTCCAGCCTTTCTTCCTTTAACGACAACTCCCTCGTCCCTAACCCCTCATCCGCCGCAGGCGGATCCCCTATCTGCTCTACGCTGTCCGTTCTCCGTAACCCGAAACCCTAGAACCCTTGAACTTTTGAACCCTTAAACACTGGAACCCGTAAACCCTGATTGACAAGCAACCCCAAATCGAAGACCCTCCGAAAGCGGAACCCCTCGCCCCTCGCCCCTAACCCCTCATCCGCCGTAGGCGGATCCCCTATCCGCTCTACGCTGTCCGCTATCCGCTGTCTCTTTTCGACCAAACGCGCAAGCTGGCCCAAAGCGCATTCACCTCTTCTAATTGTTGCTGACTACTGCCTATTGTCCGGAATCGACCATACGCTCTATTCCCCTCTAAAATATTGGGCTTGTTTTCCCACATCCCTGATTATAAATTGTTTAATCAGGAAAACTTAAAATGACCACAGA
>JAUVVQ010000070.1 GCA_030604525.1 Phycisphaerae bacterium
AAATATTTTCTCGGTAATTCTAATTTCTTTGTGGTCTTTATGTCAATGAGCGTATCGTCTATAATTAAATCGGCGTGCGCCCCTCCGACTAATTTAGAAGCCTCACCGAATGTTGGATTTAGCAAACAAATCTTTTTCGTCTTAAAGAGCTTAAGATCGATTATACCGGTCAAATTCTCCAGGTCCTTTATGTCTTCCTTGCTGACAGTATCAAGTTCTAGGTAGTCTTCGCGGCGGGTTATGAAGAAGATATCGAGATAGGCGAGCAGTATCACTGAGGTTAATAGAACATTGGTTATCTTGCCCGTTTTGACGTATAGTTTGTAAGCGTTCTTCGCCTCCGAGAGGATGCGTTTTATCTTGTGGAACATTGCCACATCGGCTTTGTGTGGCATCAACTCTGGAATGACGTCCACCTCATCCGTCTCAAAATGAATAGCAAACCCGTCTTTATACATGAACAAAACTCTAACTGCATTTTCTGCGGCCCAGCGACTTTCGACCGCCTGTGGGTTTAGTCGCTTTAGATAAAACCGCAAGAGGTAATCGAAAGCGGTTCCCATCAGAATGTTATGTTTTGTCAATGGTGGAGCCAATAACGGTTTTTGGACGGAAAATTTCAGGCTGGGAAATTCTTGTTTGAATCTTTCTCTTACGTCCTTATTATTTCTTACGAAACTTGTTAGGCTCATAATCCATTTACTCCAAATCACCCACTTCTCGCCCTCTCACTTACCTTGGCACAAGACAAAACAATGCTCGAAGATATTCTCAAACTCACGTATATTGTCCGGATAGTCATTTTTACCTTCGGATTCCCCTATTTCTGGCTATTATAGTTCCGTATAAAACCTTTGATTTGCGTTTAGCCTCTGCATAAAATACAGCTACCCATTCGCTCTCTTACAACTACTATGCGTAGTCCTTCAATTTGTTGCCCGTTCTTTGCTCTATATGCTTAGCGATAGTGTGTAGCTTGGTTAGGTTCAGATAGGCATCACTTTGAAAATGTTCAGTTGCTATCTCCTCCAAAACCCAACTTAAGGCATCGGTTACATTACTTGAAAACGTGGTATCTTCATTTTCGAAATCTTTTTGTGTGCCAAAGTCTGCTATGAAACACGTAAGTCTTTCCAGTTCTTCCTTGAGTTCTTGAAGTTCCCTTTTGCTCCTCATTTTTTTACCTAACTATTGATTATATAGTTTCCTTATAAGAACCCGAAATTCTCTTTTTCAATAAGCGCAACAATACTACCAACATAACCTACAAAACACAACAGTATTGTTGTGAGCATGTTTTGTTTGCGCCTTTAGCTCAAGCCTACTTACAGCACGACCATTTCGGTATTGCTCGGCTCGCCATCGCCTGCCTTGTTTACGGCGATGATGCGGTATTCAAGCTCTTTGCCTTTGGGCTGTTCGACTAATGTGGCCTCTGTAATAACGGCGGTGGCGACATCTTCCCACGCGCCTGCCGGTCGTTCCCTTCGCATTACCTTATAAGCGCTTGGTGCACCGCCATCGATAGGGGCTTTCCAGTCGATAAATACCCAGCCATCGCCCTGTCTTGGCGCTTCCAGGAGTCTGGTCTGTCCGGGCGGTTGCAGGGCTGTCGGGGCGGCCTTACCCGCCCAGCCGATGAGTTTTAATTTGTCATCATCGTAATCGACCGTATTCTCGGCGTAACGGATATCGGTTTTCATTGCATCGACCAGGTCATCGAGTGCATCATCTTTGGCGGTAGTGGCTGCCTCGGCTGCCGCGGCAGCGGCAATTGCGGCATTGAGTGCCGTGATATAGGCGGTTTTCGCTGCCGTCAGGTCCAGCACCGCTACCGGCGGCGCCGGATAGAGCACGGCATTGTCGGTCAGACCCGTTATCATCGCCTCTGCTAATGCTGCAATCTCTGGTTCTGTTCTTGGAAATCTTGCCATAGTTCAAATCCTTTCAATTAAAAAATTACATTCTGTTTTTCAGTTTTAGATGTAAGCCTGCAATGCCACGAGGTAAATCGCCAAAACAACGCGCAGGTACAGCGTATTGTTCGGGATTTTGCAGACTTACTTGCACGCTTTTAGTTCTTGCCCCAAAAGTGCTGTGCTATTAATCCAGCCTGTTCCAATTCGTTGTTTCCTTTGGTTAAATGCGATTACTTTATACCAAGGACTGTTTCTCTTCTTCACTGTTTCGAGAACCTTGAATACTCCACCTTTGGGAATCTGCTTCATCTGTTGTATCGCAGCTATAGGGTCAGCAGGATTGAGAGAGGGCATCAGTGGCGTTTTTCTTGACAAACAATACTTTGTACCAATCACAAGCTGGTATGGATCAACAAACGGATGTGTGGTTTGTGGGTTAAGTGTCTTCTTCCCTCTGCGATCCCACTCGGCTGTCCCCTTTTTAATGTATAATTCATCTTCGCTTCGTTCATGGCCATATGTTAGGTTCTTCCAAAAAACAATCGTTGCTTTTCCTTCCGAATTTTGTCTCCAAGTCAAAACTTGTACCCCTGCTTCTCCTAAGTCAAACTTGGCATCAAGTTCCGTTTTTCCCAGGTTACATTTGTATGTTCCTTTTTCAGTTTTTACATTTCCATCAGATCTAATGGTTTTGGTCACGGAACCATCTGAACTGAACTCGAAAGAGATGTAATCTGTAATGATTTTGCCAGCAAAAACCGGATTGGTCGCAACGATAAACCATTCACCTTCAATCCATTTCTTTGGTGATAAATCAATGCCATTTCTCTGACAAAGAGTTTTTAATCGTTTAATTTCAGCCCTCTGGAATTCTACGGTTTTTTTAAGCTCAGATATTTGCTTATTTAGCTGCTGGATTTCGGATTGTAGTTTTTCAACTTTCCCGGTATCCGCAAAAGCGGTACATACGGCGAAGCACAATACAACAAAAACTGTAACGAACTTTTTCATGATATTATCCTTTCTGAAATCAATAGCATTCTATTTTCCGCTTTTTTTGCATAACTTCCTTAAAATAAACGACTTATGCGCATTCTTGCCCATTTCCAACACCTCAATGCAACCTTACAATGCCACAATGTAAGCTTGCAATGCCTCGATGTAACCCTGCAATGCCTTGATGTAACCTTACAATATCACGATGTAAAGTTACAACGGCTCAATGTAAGGCTACAATATCACGATGTAACCTTACAAAGCCACATTGTAAACTCACAACGCCACGATGTAAAGCTGCAATGCTACGATGTACCCTTACAATGCCGTGATGTAAATCAACTTTGCCACCGAGGCCAAGCAGTAAGAGGTTACCAGCTTATTTTTCAGGAATATACTCATACAAATAACGATGTACTTGGTTTACAATTCGTTGTTCTAAAGCTTGTAACGCTTTTTCGTTTGCCCGTTTAGCACCACGATTTATTTCTTCTATAACCCCGGTTTTGTCTTTGACGATGCTTTTGATATCGAAGCTTGCACTTCGAAGCACTTGCCCTAAATTATTTTCTATTTCAATAGCACCTTTGATTGTAGCAATATAGTTTTCTTTATAACCAGCAGCTAAAACAGCTATTCCAACAAACGGAACAGTCTTTGCGCCCGACTGCGTTAAGGTTATAGATGCTTCGTCGATGCGCACTACAGCGATATTATCGCCTTCTTGGCTGGGAAAGATGAGGTTTTCAAGCAATCCAACGATGGCTTTATGGAATTGTGACTGTACCTGCTCAGGCAGTGGGTTTTCTAAATCAACAGCAAATCCATAAGTCCGCTTAGCGTCTATTTTGGCTTTATTGATAATTTGCACACTGGCAACATTTAGCTTAATTGACTGTGTTGGCTGAAGAACTTGGTCATCAACAACAAGTTGTATGTCCGAAGTACATCCTTGGAGACAGATTGCAACAAACAATATCCAAAGATTTTTAATCATAATCTTGCTCCTTTACGGAACCTATTCAAATTTCTGATGGCTTTGAACTAAAGTACAGGAAGGGTTATCTTCCCTGTCATCAATATTAGTCAACTGATAAGCAGTTTTTACCTCTCTGCCAATGATTTGATTGACGGAATCAAGCCCATTGGCTTCGACTGCCCTTAAATACTCATACATGAGTTCTCGATTGTTTTGAATAATCATGAATATTTCATTGGTGATTTGTTTGTTCATCTTGCCAATTGCTTCTTGAGCGATTTCTCTGGGTTTCATTTCATTTCTCCTTTTTTCGTAAGTTTATTTTTACAAAACCGCCATTACAGTATTACTCGGCTGTCCTTCGCCAGCTTTATTTATGGCTATAACCCGATATTCGAGTTCTGTTTTTTCCGGCTGTTCGACTAAAGTCGCTTCGGTAAGTATTGCCGTTGCTATATCTTTCCAATCCCCGCTATCGCGGACACGGCGCTGGACTTTATATGCGTTTGGTTTCCCGCCGTCTGCGGGCTGCTTCCAGTCGAGCATCAGCCAGCCATCTCCCTGCCGGGGGGCTTCTAAAAGGCGGGTCTGTCCGGGTACAGCAAGCGGCGTCGCGGCGGCCTTGCCCGCCCAGCCGATTAGCTTTAATTTATCATCGTTGTAATTGACGGTGTTCTCGGCATAACGCAAATCGGCCTTCATTGCCTCGATGAGGTTTTCAAGTGCCTGGTCTTTGTCGGTGGTCGCCTGCTCAGCAGCAGCGCGGACCGCTAATAAATCTTCCCGTTTGGAGTTGTACTGATTGACCTTCCACCTTATACCGTTACCGGGCTGAAAAGCCGGATGAGGCGGGTTGGGGAATACGGCTGGGTAGTCCCGCAGACCGGCAATCATCCGCTCAGCCAACGCGATGATTTCAGCTTCTTTTTTAGGAAATCTCGGCATCTATTTCCCCTCTTTTGCTTGTTGTCAAGAATCTACAATCAAATCAATACTGCCATATAGTAAACCGCCTTAGCGGAAAAGTCAAATCACTTTTTGCTCACATCAGCTTGTTTGGCGCTGCTCATCTTTTAGCTCCCTGCTCTAAAACAGTTATATTCACACAGACCATAAACCGCTCGAAATATAACAGCCCAAAAACAAAATGTCAAAAATTTATTGACACCGGCAAAACCCCGGAAAAATCTTGAAATATCCCGGCCTACAGTTTATATAAAAGGACTCTAAGTCAACGCTAAGTGCTGTATACACGAAAATATCAGATACAGATAAAGGGAAATAAATTGAAAGGTTAAATTGTGGGTGGTTTCGAGGTATTAGATTGGGTAGCGATTGCGGCATATTTTGGCGTTATGCTGGCAATTGTCTGGTGGGTAGTCCTGCAGAAACAAAGGACATCGACCGATTACTTTCTGGCAGGCAGACATATGCCCTGGTTTGTGGTTGGGGCCTCGATTTTCGCATCGAATATCGGCTCAGAGCATATTGTCGGGCTATCAGGGCAGGGTTCTACCAGCGGTATGGCTATGGCACACTGGGAAATGCACGCATGGATAACAATAATACTTGGCTGGGTATTTGTGCCCTTTTATTACCGCTCCAAGGTCTTTACAATGCCGGAATTTCTCGAGAGGCGGTTTAATCCGACTGCACGCTGGATATTGTCCATTGTCTCGCTTGTGGCTTATGTGTTTACCAAGGTATCAGTAACGGTTTATGCAGGCGGGGTGGTCTTCAATGTGCTTTTGCCTGAGATTAATATACAGATTACGGAAAATTTCGTTCTTGATGCGTTCTGGGTCGGGGCACTGTTGACGGTGACTCTTACAGGTATCTATACCGTTCTCGGCGGCCTGCGAGCCGTGGTCTATACCGATACTGTCCAGACGGTGATTCTGTTACTCGGTTCGGCCTTTATCACGGTGTTCGGGTTGAGCAAGCTTGGCGGCTGGGGCGAGCTGCAGATAATTTGCCGTGAGAATGCCGCCAATTTCGCTTTATGGAGGCCAAATACAGACCCCTCCTTTCCGTGGCTGGGTGTTATGATAGCGTCGCCCATTATTGGAATCTGGTACTGGTGTACGGACCAGTATATTGTGCAGAGGGCACTTTCGGCAAAGAATTTACAAAATGCTCGTCGAGGTGCAATATGGGGAGCATTTCTGAAGGTCTGGCCGGTAATGATTTTTATCGTTCCGGGCTTAATCGCTTATGCCCTGCATCAAAAAGGACTGATTGAACTTCCTACAAAGATTGCCGACGGCCAGAAAGTTCTTGACGGTGACCAGGTCTTTGCGATTATGGTCAGGTCCCTATTGCCGGCTGGTCTTCGCGGTTTGGTGGTCGGCGGGCTGCTTGCGGCATTGATGAGCTCGCTGTCATCACTTTTTAATTCCTGTGCGTCGCTGTTTACAGTGGATATCTACGAGAAAATCAGACCTGATACCTCGGAACGGCACCTGGTCAGGGTCGGGCGAATCGCAACGATGGTTGTTGTTGTAATGGGAATTATCTGGATACCAGTGATGCAGAGAATTTCCCAGGGCGGACTGTACAAATATCTCCAGAGCGTGCAGGGCTATCTGGCACCACCGATTACTGCTGTTTTTCTTCTCGGGCTTTTCTTTAA
>JAUVVQ010000085.1 GCA_030604525.1 Phycisphaerae bacterium
GAATAGTACAGACCCTTTGCAAAATGGTACACAAAGGTGCCAGCGTCGAACAAGCTGTTAAAATACTGCAAGGATAAAAATTTCTGCCACAGAGGGCACAGAGAAAAAACAGTGACTAATATATTCAAAGTCGCCATTTTAACACTACTTTGTTTCGGTTTGTGCGCCGCCAATACCTCCGCGGAACTACGGACACCGGGTCAGGACTCTAACCAACCCGCTTATCTTAAACTCATTTCACCAGATAAGCTAAAAGAAGACCTCGATTTCCTCTTCAAAACAATCGAAGAAGTTCATCCGAATATGTACGCATACATCAGCAAAGAAGAATTTAACCCACTGCGTGATGAATTGTACCGCCAAATCAACCGACCAGTGACCCGCCTCGAATTCTATAAGCTCGTTGCTCCCGTTGTCGCCTCACTGAAAAGCGGACATACTTATGTCCAGCCATTTGTGCAGGAACTCAAAAAGTTCATTGAAAGCGGTGGTAGCGTTTTCCCATTGGCATTGTGCTCGGATGGGTCGAAAATTATTCTTACAAAAAATTATACTTCCACTCCGCTGCCCTTAGGCAAAACGGTTCTCAGCATAAATGGTCAGCCTGCTGCCGAAATATTCGCAAAATTTGCACGGTTCTTCCCGGCAGAAAACAGAAACACAAATCCAGCTGTGGTAGAACGGCCTGAGATATTCGGATGGTTGCTTTACCTTGAGTACGGCCCGGTTGAATCCTGGATTTTGAAAATCAAGGAAACAAATTCACTGGTCAATAGCTACACTGTAAAATCTGTACCGCTGGAGAAAATCATCGCCACTAAGACCAGACCAACTAATGAAAAAGAAAAAAACTATTATCAATATCTCCCCGAGTATGATGCCACCCTGCTTGAGATAAATTCTTTCGGAACTGATTTAGAAAAATTCAAAAAATTCTTGAGAGAAAGCTTCCAAAAAATTCGCAAGCAAAAGGTGCTCAATTTGATTATAGACATTCGTGAGAATTCCGGAGGCAGTGACATGAACGCTGATGCGCTGCTCGAATATCTCGCCCAAAAACCCTACAAGCAATTTGAACAGGCACGGATAAAAATCAGCCAGCAAGCGCAAAAAGGAATTGCCCCCCTTCGACAACAGAGTCCGCAATTATTCGAAAATAAGGAAATTGGTGACATAATTACTCTTGACCTGCCCCTTAAAACACCCGCTGATAATCTTCTCAGATTCAAAGGCCGAATCTTTGTCCTGATAGGCCCGAAAAGCTTCTCTACCAGTACCAGTTTTGCTTCAGCCATAAAGCAGTTTCGCATAGCTACACTCGTTGGAGAAGAAACCGGTGACCCAACAATAGTTTATGGTAACGTTATCAACACCACGTTGCCAAACTCTGGGCTAATGGCTGCGGTTCCAGGAAGGGCTTTCGTTCTTGCAGGTGGCAAGCCCGATGGCCGGGGCGTTATACCGGATTATGAAGTTAAGCAAAAGCCGGAAGATATAGCGAAAGGTATTGACACAGTGCTGCAATTTACGTTAAATCTAATAAAAACCGGCGAGGCCAAAAAATGAAAAAAATATCCACTATTTTCATTGCCACAATATTTTCTTGTAGTTTGTACACAGGATTCGTTTTTGCTGAACAACTGGAGAAATTCAGCGATGAAAAGGAACCTGTAATAAGCAAAAATCAACGGATTTCGGGTTTGGTACAACTCTGGTCAGCCATTAAATACAAATGTGCTGTGCTGGAATACACTGAAGTCGATTGGGATAAAATTCTCCCGGAATATCTTGTAAAAGCCGAACAAACAAAAGATGATGAGCAATACTACTTGGTGCTGGAGGAGATGATTGCTTTAGTCAAAGATAACCATACGGATTTAGAAAACATACCTGGGCGGAAAAATCTATGCAAACCAAATATCTATATTGAACCAATTGAAGGTCAATACAGGATTACTGGTTTCTATGATAACAGCAATGTTACTGAGGGTATCAAGATTGGTGATATTATAGTTGCTGTGGACGGCAAGCCTGTTAAACAAAGTGTTGACGAAGTTAAAGTATACATTTGTGCTTCCTCAGAAATAGAGCGAATCCATAGAGCTCTTGATAGAATGTTGTGGCGAACTAGAGGCAAAAATGTTGCATTGGAAGTCAAAAGAGGGCAGAAATCGCTCGATATTATTCTTTCAGCAGTCGTACCACATCAGCGGTGGTTTAACCATACCCCTCACGTCTTTTCTCATCGCCTGATTGATGAAAAATACGGATACGTAAGAATACAGAATTTTTGGGATAACAAAATCACCGAGAATTTTGAGTTAGCAATACAAGAGCTCAAAGACACAAAAGCGCTAATCTTGGATTTAAGGGATAATGGCGGTGGTAACGAGAGGTACGGAGCACAAATTGCCGGGAGGCTTGTCCAAGAACGCATATATTTCCATCAACCTGTATTAGAAAGTGTATCGCTTAAAACAGTGCAGCAAGTTATCGATTCGAAAATGCAAGATGCTAATAAGCTCAAGTTAAGGTTTTGTATCTCCGCAGCGCCTTCAGGGCCCTGGCAGTATGATAAGCCTGTAGTAATATTGGTGAACTGGAGGACAGGCAGTGCTGCTGAAGGCTTTACGATGGGACTAAAATATTCTGGCCGGGCCTGTGTTATTGGTGAACGGACTCTCGGCAGTACGGGCGACCCTTATTATGTTGAGCTGCCCGGGGGAGCTAGGGGGAGAATTTGCCGCAATAAATCAAACCGTCCTGATGGCTCTCGTTTACAAGGCGTAGGTATTCCGCCGGATATTCCTGTCAAGCGAACTGTTCAAGGGATCCTTGAAGACCGGGATGAAGTCTTAGAAGCAGCAATGGATTATATCAAATCCATTGATAAAACTAAGGAATCCGGATAATCTATTAAGCAAAGAGCCCTTCTTTAAAGAAAAAATGATGTGGTTTAAGGTTAGCGAAAATGAAAAAATTATGGGTAAATGTCGTTCCGTACAGTAAGGATATTGCCATAGCTGCGCTGGAAAGCGGTGCTGAAGCGGTTGTTCTGCCGGATGGTAAGAGCCAGACCGTTCGCGAGTTCGGTAAAATCAAAACCGTTGAGAAAAACGGCGATATTAAACCCGGCGTAGATGTCGAGTTCATTGATATTAAAGGTAAAGCCGACGAAGATAAAGCTGCAGCAGTGCCGGAGAACAAAATCGCTGTGCTGCGAATGTTAGACTGGACGATTATCCCGATTGAAAACCTGCTCGCCCGGCGGGGTAAAAATATTATGGTGCAGGTTGAGAACAGCGAACAGGCCAAATTGATGACCGAAATCCTTGAAAAAGGCGTCGA
>JAUVVQ010000057.1 GCA_030604525.1 Phycisphaerae bacterium
CGTGGTGATATGGGAGTGTCTCTGCCCATATATAAAATCCCTATATTGCAGAAGATGCTTATCAGAAAATGTAACCGCAGAAAGAAATTCGTAATCACCGCCACTCAAATGCTTGAAAGTATGACTGAGCATATCAGGCCGACACGTGCAGAGGTGACGGACGTAGCTAATGCGATACTGGATGGCTCAAACTACGTAATGCTTTCTGGTGAGACGGCAGTTGGTCAGTACCCGGTTGAAACGGTACAGATGATGAATCAAATCATTAAATTTACAGAACAATTCCTAAAGTATAAAAAAACAATCAAAGAAGTGGATTTTGATTGGCTCCGAGACCATAGCACAACATTGTAAATCGTTGCTGTTTTTTATTTGAGTCATGTCAGCAGATGTTAAACGCAGTGATAGAATTTTTATTCGGTGTTTTTTTGTCTTACTTTTGCATCGGCTTTTTCCCAGCTTTCGCGGATGTTATCTTTCTGTTGTGAGCGGCGCAGGCGAGGATGACTGGCGATGTAAAAACGGTGAAGAAAAAATGAATTCGAGGGACATTGTTTTGTTTTTCCGGCGGCGTTTGTGGGTTATAGTGTCATTGTGCGTGGTTACGCCGTTAGGATTGTGGCTGTGGGGGTGGTACAGAGGGCCGTGGCGGATATGGGTTAACTACTATGCGACAGGTGCGATTTATGAGGTGTTCTGGTGCCTTGTGGTGTTTTTGTTCCGGCCGCGAGGCAAAGACGCTGTGAAGATTGCGGCAGGTGTGTTTATAGCTACGTGCATATTGGAAGTGCTTCAGCTATGGGAGGCGGGTTTTCTGGAAAGCATTCGGGCGACATTTGTGGGTAAAGCGCTTATAGGGACAAGCTTTGTATGGTGGCAGTTTCCGTATTATGTGGCTGGCAGTTTGGCGGGACTTTTGTGGCTGAAGATGCTGGGAAGAGAGGCAGGCGTTCAGGGATATGAAAAAGATAAGCGGCAAATGGTAAGCAGGAATGAGTATGGCAGGTAAGGTTTATATAGGAATAGCGGGGTGGTCGTATCCGGACTGGAAGGGGATTGTGTACACTGAGCGGAAAATCGACCAGCTTGAGTACGTAAGCAGATTTGTTGACTGCGTTGAAATTAATAATACTTTTTACCGGCCGCCATCGGAGAAGACCACAAGAGCGTGGCTGCAAAGCATTTCCGAAAGCGCGGATTTTTTCTTTACAGGGAAACTACATCGTGACTTTACCCATAAAGGCGAAATCGATGCCGAGATGGTGAAACAGTTTCATAAAGGTTTTGTGCCTTTGCTGGAGACAGATAAGCTGAAACATCTGCTGGCTCAATTCAGATATGACTTTGTGGACTGCGGAGAGAGCCGGCAGTATCTGAGCAGGATAGTAAAAAGCTTCTGCGATGTGTTTAATCTTGCGGTGGAGGTGAGGCATAAATCGTGGCAGGAAAAAGATGCACTGGAATTCTTAGAGGAGCTTGGGGTAACGGTGTGTAACCTTGATTATCCGACCACGTGGAATTCATTCAATATGCAGAGCTGCACGGTGGGCAGAAACGGGTACTTCAGACTGCACGGCAGAAATGCAGAAAAATGGTTCAGTAAAGCGGGCAGAGATGAAAGTTATAATTACTATTACAACAGTGAGGAACTTGCTGAAATAAAGAAAAGAATCGAGAGATTAACCGGGGCTTTCGAGAGTGTTACGGTTATAGCTAATAACCATTATCGAGGTGCGGAACTTGCCAATGCGATAGAACTGAAGGCATTGCTCAGCGGGGAAGAGCAGATTATTCCCGAAGGTCTTTTGAGGGCTTATCCGAATCTGACAAGGATTGCTTTAGAATCAGGTTGAAAAAGATTCGGTGTCAAGCACGAAATGACGAAGTGAAAAGACGGAGCGATTTGAATTGATAATTGATTCGGCCAGGGGTGAGAGGTGATATTCGGGATTTAGAAGAAAAAAATTAAAAAATTTTAAGTTTTACGATGTGACTAAGTTTGGTAAGAAACTTTTAATTATCGGGGTTAAGTGAGAGAAGCTGTGGAGTGTGGGAGAAAGGCGCAGAGGGATTAAATTTGAGTCTGGGGGGATGGAGAAAAAGCGGGAAGCTTCTAAATCGGTATGATTTTTGCCTGTTTTGAACAGCGTTATACTGCAAGGGGTGGGGGACATCCGGAAAAATTCAAGGTTGGGTAGCAAATATACCGATTTATGTTTTAGAGATTAAAAATTGGCGGCTCTGAAAAAATGACCTATCGGCCATAATTAGCTTGACCTTGACTTGCCCATTTCTCAAAATTGCACACAAGGCAGAGCGAAATCCGGGCATAGCAAGCAGGAGCTAAAAATAAAAAAAGGAAAGAGCCGCATAAATAAAGGGAGAGCATAAAAAAAGCTCTCCCATTTTTATTTGCCGTTCTGCAGGAAAAACAAAAAACGCAGAGCATTTTCATACGGGGCGGTGCGTGATACGTATTGCGGAAAGAGGGCTGTGCACTTCGGTTGGGACAGATTTTGCGGCTGAAAAGCGACCTTCAAAGTCTGGTTTTGGTGCGGTGAAAAAAGTTGAAGAAAAGGGCAGCTTTTGTATAATTTTAGAAGCGTAGAATTATCGGGATGAACAAAAATGGTTTGTGTGAATACAAAATCCAAGGTCCGCGGCGGTTTTAGCAATGAGATAGAGGGATTGGAGTTTTTCAAGATGTGCGGGCTGCGGCTGTTTTTCACTTATCAGGGGGTTTGAGGTATGGGAAAAAAGGGCGGTAAAGCAAAAGGGAATTCCGACACTCGCAAGCAAGCTGAGCGACAACTAAAAGCAAGCGAAGCCAGATATAGAGAGTTATTTAATAATATGAGCAGCGGGGTTGCGGTATATCAAGCCAAAAAAGACGGCGAAGATTTTGTTTTTACGGATTTTAACCGGGCTGCTGAGCGAATTGATAAAATCAAGAAAGAAGAGGTGATAGGCAAAAGTGTCCTCGAGATGTTTCCGGGGGTGAAGGAATTCGGGCTTTTTGAAGTTTTTCAGCGGGTATGGAAAACAGGAAAGTCGGAGCGTTTTCCCGTTTCACAATACCAGGACGAGCGGATAGTAGGCTGGAGAGATAATTATGTTTATAAACTGCCTTCGGGAGAGATTGTAGCGATTTATGACGATGTCACCGAGCGTAAGCAGGCGGAACTTGCGGTGCGAATGAGCGAACAGTGTTTCCGTGCGATTGCGGACTACACATATTTCTGGGAGATATGGGTTAGTCCGAGGGGTCGACTTCTGTGGACAAATCCTGCGGTGCATCGGGTTACCGGCTATAGCATTAAAGAGTTAATGACTATGTCTGATTTTCCGATGTCGCTGATTTACGAAGAAGACCGTGACAGGATGAGCAGGGCCTTCAAATCGGCTTTGCGAGGCAGCACAGGCAGAGAGGTCCAGTTCCGCCTGCGGCGCAAGGACGGGACTGTTATCTGGGCCGAGGTGTCGTGGCAGCCTATCTACAATGAAAGGGGCATATCTCAGGGACATCGCGCCAGCGTTCGCGAGATAACGGCGCGCAAACATGCAGAAGAGGCACTTCAGGAGAGCGAATATAAGTACAGGACACTGCTTAAGAATATCCCTCAAAAGATATTTTATAAGGATTTGAATTCAGCTTACGTGTTATGCAATGAGAGCTATGCCGAGGATTTAAAGATAAAACCCGGTGAAATTAAGGGGAAGACAGATTATGATTTTTATCCTGAAGAGCTGGCGGGAAAGTATAGAGCGGATGATAAAAGGATTATGCAATCCGGAAAAGCTGAGGAGATAGAAGAGGGATATATCAAGGCCGGCCAAAGAGTCACTGTTCATACCTTCAAAGCACCCGTAAAAGATGAAAAAGGTAATACCATCGGCATATTCGGTGTTTTCTGGGACATTACCGAGCGTAAGCAAATGGAGGATGCTCTGCGTGCGGCCAGAGATGATTGGGAAAACATATTCGAATCGATAAGCGATGGTGTTTTGATTCTGGACCGGGAGCATCACATTATAGACGCCAACCGTGCGACTATAGGGGCTTTACAGCGGTCCAAAGACGAAATCATAGGGCGCTATTGCTATGAACTTTTTCACTGTTCGGACCACCCGCCTGAGCAGTGCCCTCACGAGAAGGTGCTGGCTTCGTCGCATCCGGAGACGGCTGAGATGGAAATTGAGATTCTTGACAGAGTCCACCTTGTTACGGTGGCGCCGGTTTTCGACAAAGAAGGGAATATAGCTAAAACCATTCATATTGCCAGGGACATTACCGAGCGTAAGCGTGCCGAGGAGACTCGTGACATGCTTAACAAAGAGCTGGAGGCGAAGAACGAAGAGCTTGAGTCGATTCTGTACGTTGCGTCACACGATTTGCGTGCGCCATTGGTCAATATTCAGGGCTTCAGCCATGAATTGTCCCGCATTTGTGAGCTGATACATTCAGCGTTTGCGGACAGGGGGATAGCTGCAAAGATGGGTGAGAAGCTAAATGTTCTTTGGAATAAGGATATCCCTGAGGCATTGGGGTATATTTTGAGCAGTACAAGCAAGATGGATTCGCTACTGTCTGGTCTGCTGCGGCTTTCTCGACTGGGCCAGGCTGCGATGAAAGTTGAGCGGCTTGATATGAACTCGATGCTGGCCGATATCACCAGGAGTATGGAGTATCAGATGAAGAAGGCAGCAGTGAGTTTGGAAATTGAGCCGTTACATCCCTGTTTGGGTGATGCGGCCCAGATAAACCAGGTGTTCTCTAATCTTTTAGATAATGCGATAAAGTATCTTGACGATTCGCGGCCGGGTCGGATACATATATATAGTAAAGTGGAAGACGGCGAAAGCATTTATTGCGTGGAGGACAACGGTGTTGGTATTGCCGCTGAGCACCAGGATAAGATATTTGAGATATTCCATCAGCTCGAGCCGGACAGGAAAAAGGGTGAGGGGCTGGGGTTGACTATCGTGAGACGTATTCTCGACAGGCATAACGGCAGGATATGGTTGGAATCGGAGTGTGGGAAGGGGAGCAAATTTTTTGTGTCTTTGCCAAGCGTTTGATTGTTAACCGTAATATCGGTGTGAAAGGGACAACATGAAAAAAGAGGGTGTTATCCTTATTGCCGAGGATGACAAGGGGCATTTTGAGCTGATAAAGAGAAGTCTACAGCGTGCAGGTGTATGTAATGAAATACTGCGGCTTGCTGACGGACAGGAGACGCTTGACTTCCTTTTTGTTAAGGGTGAGGGACCTAAACGGGAGCACAACAAAGAGTATCTTTTATTGCTGGATATCCGTATGCCCAAAATAAACGGGGTGGAAGTGCTTGAGAAAATCAAGCAGGATGAAGAATTAAAGAAGATTCCTGTGATTATGTTAACTACAACAGATGACCCTCGTACAATTGAGCGCTGTCACAGTCTCGGGTGCAGTGTTTACATAGTCAAGCCGGTGGAATATGAAGGCTTTATAGACGCTGTTCGAAAAATCGGTCTGTTTCTTTCGGTTGTTGAGGTACCTCAAATTAACAAAGTTAGACAACCAAAAAGGTCAATAAAATGAGGAAGGATGCGGCTATTCTTATTGCTGAAGATGATGCAGGACACTTTGAGCTTGTAAAGAGAAATCTGTGGCTCAGCTGTGTCGAAAATGAGATTCTGCAGTTCAAGAATGGTCAGGAGATACTGGACTTTCTGTTTAAGCGAGGTAATGGAGTGAAGCGCAAGGAAAACGGCAGCTATGTTTTGCTGCTTGATATTCGGATGCCTAAGGTTGACGGGGGCGAGGTTCTTCAGCAAATTAAGAGGGACGAGGAACTGAGGAAAATTCCGGTGATTATGTTGACCACGACGGGCGAAGAGGATGAGATTGACAGATTTTACGAGATGGGCTGCGGTTTTTATATGGTCAAGCCGGTAGATTATCGCAAATTTATGAAGGCGGTGGAAAGTCTTGGAGCATTCCTTTCTTTAGAGGGGATAAGAGTGCCATCAATCGATGTGGGGCAGAGGGATTGATTATTGAGGAGTTTTAGATAAACGGGGTGGGTTGGCGGCTTAGAAAGTGATTTTGAAGTTTTTGTACCGGGAGTCAAAAGGGACATCTTCGATTTTGGTTTCTCTGATATAGCCGGCGAAAGAACCTTCGATGTCACGGATGCAATTTTCTATGTCATCAGGATGACCCTGTACGGACATTTCCACAGAGCCGTCGAGGAGATTGCGAACCATACCTGTTAGCCGATGTCGATTAGCTATACTGTAAGCTGTAAATCGAAAGCCGACGCCCTGGACTCGGCCGGTGAAAGTTATATGTTTGGCAACCATATTTCGTATTGCGTATATCGTATTGCGTATTCAGACTAACAGCATTATATCAGTTATAGTAATCCAAGACGATTTTTGGTGCAAGTGGGCAGTGGTGAGATAGATTAAAGTTCACTAAGAGCTGGAAGTCGGGTATAATTCGGTGGTTTGCAATGGCGGTTGGTTATAGTGAAAAAGACAAAGAGACAGATTGAAAGAGATGAGCAGATTTATCAGCTTACGACGCTGGTGGCGGGAGATTTTTCGCTCCAGGAGGTTCTGGATAAATTAGCTGAGGCGGCGGTGAAGATTACCGGAGTGAAGGCGTGCTCAATTCGACTGCTGGATGAAGAGGTGGGCGAGCTGAAGATGCGAAGTACTTATGGGCTTAGCGAAGAGTACCGCAATAAGGGCGAGGTTTCCAAGGACGATACGGTGATTAAGGCAGCTTTTGCGGGCGGAGCAGTGGTGTTAGACAATATGCGCGTTGACGGCAGGGTTAAATATAAGGAAGCAACAGTTAAAGAGGGGCTTGTAAGCCAGCTTACGGTGGCTATGCAATTCAAAGGCGAAGCAATTGGTGTTCTTCGGCTTTATAGTCCGAGGCCGAAGCGGTTTGACGAAGATGACATCGGTCTGGCCAGAGCGGTTGCTTCGCAGTGTGCTGTGGCGATAACAAACGCCAGGCTGTACGCCGAAGCGCTTGAAGGGGCGCGGATAGCTGAGCAGGTTCGTCTGGCAGGTGTTATTCAGCGAAGGATGATACCGGAAAAAGCTCCGGTGATACCGGGCCTGGATATAGCGGCTACTTATATACCGTGTTTTGATGTTGGTGGTGACCTTTACGATTTTTTTCGAGTAAGTGACAATAGTGTTGTCGTGGGGATTGCCGATGTGATAGGTAAAGGTATTCCAGCCGCGATTATGATGAGTTCATTTCGTGGTGCAGTACGGGCTTACGCCAATACCAAGCCCGGCGGAAGTGGTGCCATCAAAGACATTATCAATAAAGTCAATAAAATGGTGTGCAACGAGTGCAGGGACGGCGAGTTTATTACATTGTTTTTTGCGATTATCGACGCGAAAGAGCGAACTATAACCTACTGCAATTGTGGGCATGAGCCGACGGTGCTGATACGGGAGAGGGAGATTACGCGTCTGGAGAAGGGCGGTCTTGTTCTCGGCGTCGATGCAGAGGCGCAATATGAGATTGAAACACTGCAAATAAAAAAAGGCGATTGTTTGCTGTTCTATACCGACGGGCTGGTTGACGCAGCTAACTTTGATGGTGAATTTTGGGGCAGAGAAAAGATGCTGGAGGCGGCAAAGGAATTTTCTGGGGAGTCGGCCGAGCAGATGATTAAAAATATCCTCGGGTATAGAAGACGATTTGTGGGACTTGCCAGTCAGTGTGACGACACAAGTATTATTGTTGTCAAAGTGGATAATTAGCATATAGAGATTGGGTGTTGCGGGTTGCGCGAGTTTAAGAATTTAGAAGTCAGGTTAGTTTTTTGAGTGGCGAATCTGGTTGTTACAATTGATGGTCCTGCAGCCAGTGGGAAAAGTACCGTGGCGCGGCTTCTGGCTGAGAGACTGGGTGCAAGCTTTCTTGATACCGGTGCGATGTATCGGGCTGCCACGCTGGCGGCAATGCAGGCGGGTGTGGATATGAACAATGAAAAGCAGCTGCTTGGCGTTCTGGAGACGCGTGACTTCCAGTTTGCGGTCAAAGAAGGCAAAATGACAGTCTCAATTAATGGTGTTGATGTTACCGAACAAATACGCAGGCCGGAAGTTACAAGCAACGCTCGATATATTGCGTCAGCGTCGAAGCTGCGTGGTAAACTGGTGGAAATGCAAAGACGATTTGCGGCGGGTGAAGAAGGAATCGTTACGGAAGGAAGAGACCAGGGCACGGTGGTATTTTCCGCACTGGCGATAAGTGGTGGTCGGATGATTTTCTTAGATGCTTTAGGTAATGGTTAATACTCCGGGGCTTATCGATATGATAGCCGATACAGCAAAAAAACATCCGGATGTTACAAGAGCCTATTTCACTGGTGACCGCCCCAAACGCGCGAAAAGTTTTCTTAAAATGCCTGAGGGTATGGTATCATCTGGGTCTCCAGAAAAGGACAAAGCAACTATGATATTTTCGGTTCTAGAGTAAAAAGATGAGGATTTTCAGAACGGAAATCGAGAATGTATAGTAATCCTAAAAATGACAATACTCTCGTTGTGATTGTTGGCATGTGTGGTGCCGGAAAGTCCCTAGTAGCAGAGCACCTGAAGCGAAAGGGCTGGCAGATGATTCGTTTTGGAGAAATTACGATCCATGAACTAAATGCACGTGGGTTGCCACATACCGAAGCTAATGAGCGGGCAATTAGAGAAGAGTTGAGAAGGGTACAAGGGTCAGACGCTTACGCCAAACAGTTACTTCCGAAGATTAAAGAAGCTCTTGAGCTGGGTCCAACGGTCATCGACGGTCTGTATTCTTGGTCAGAGTACAAATTCCTTAGACGGAATTTAAAGAACCAGATGTACGTTGTCGCGGTGATTGCTAGTCGTTCTATTCGATACGAACGATTGGCTCATAGACTGGTTCGCCGGCTTTCGCCTGAGGAGGCGGAGCTTAGAGACTTCGCTGAGATCGAAAAACTTGAAAAGGGAGGACCTATCGTAGTGGCAGACTACGTCATCCTGAATGACGGATCCGAAGAAGAGCTGTTACGGTCGGTAGATAGACTCCTCCTCACTTGTATACCCGCAAAGCCCGAACACAAGTATGGTCGCAAAGGGAGGAGATCAGGCAATGAGTAAATCCTCACGTCTGTTTGGCACAGCAGGACGCAAAGGTTGTAGGTTCGGATGTCTGTATTGTTTTACACGAGAAGCAGACTATCAAAGATGTCCTCGACTTGACATTCTCAGAACAAGAGAGCTGGTAAGTGCCGCGTTATCTTCACAGGTTGTACAGCCAGCCTGTGATACAGAATTCCTTCATCTTACTAATTGGAGAGACTATCTGGACGAGTTGGTTTCGGCAGGAAAAATCATAAGCTTTGCTACAAAGGTAGATATCAGCGGTGATGACCTACAGTCGCTGAGTGAGGTAAACAAGATTCTCATGGCGAGTGGAAAAGTCCTTCACATTGGTGTAACAATAGTAAGACTTAGGGATTGGGAAGACATTGAGCCCCGCGCCCCTTCGCCTTTTGCCCGAATGGCAAGCCTACGTCGGCTATGGGAGGCTGGTATACCGACGACTGTACTCATGAGACCAATGATTCCCATGGTAACTTTTGGTGAAATCGACGAACTTGTTGATAGGACATATCGTTTTTGCTACGGGTACCTATCAGGTCCACTTTACCTAACACAAGTGATGGAAGAATATATGCATAGTAAAAAGCAACGATTTACAGTGAGTGAGAGAGTAGCGACATGGCAGAAAGGACAACCTCGGCTCCGCATTGTTGAATGCGACGAGTTGGAGCAGCATTTGCGCCATGCAGCAGAGAGTAAAGGCAGAAAGTTATTCGATAACAATGTGGAGGCAGCTGTGTATTCAAATGAGGTCTGCAAGCGAGAATTAACAGCTGACCTAAAATGGTCATCAGCAGTGAGGCGAGAACCGGTAGGGAC
>JAUVVQ010000002.1 GCA_030604525.1 Phycisphaerae bacterium
GAAGAAACTTAGCCACAAGGAGATAAAAAAATACTGGAAATATTGAATCCCGCAAAGGCGCCAAGGCGCAAAGAAAAGATGAAAGAAAATGGGTGTTCAAAAGTACCTCCTGTTTTAGAGTTCGCTATTTTCATTTTCTGGGCGGTGGGAAAACACGCCCTCTCTGTTAGGGGGGACTTGCGCGTTTGGTCGATTCCGCCTTCGGCGGACCTACGATTTTTGGGTTTGGCCTTGGCTGGCCTGAGTTTTTTGTTGCGGTGGGGGTTGCGCGAATGGTCGAAAAAAGACAGCGGATAGCGGGTAGCGTAGAGCGGATCAGCCTTCGGCTGACCGTCGCTTCGCTCCGGTGTTAGGGGCGAGGGGTCGTTATATTTTGGCCTTTACTTAAATATATATCCGGATACAATTATAAGAAAGGATTGTCGGGATTGAGAACAACTTTCCTGCTTAATCATCCACCCCCGCCTTCCAGGAAGAAAGATAAGCTTTTTGTATTAGCGAAAAAGATTTGTAAAGAGAAGATAGAAAGCTTTGTTACTTAGAATGGCCGATCCTGTGCATATTTCTTCGGATTAAAGGATTGTTAAGAATGCCTAAACTTCCAGGCTCTCCAGAAAAGCCACATTACAATTCAGTCAAAGCATATTTATCAGAATTGGCTAAAGATATCGCTGAGATGGTTGTTGACCCTGTAAAAATGGAGCGTTTCAGGAAGCAACTAAAAATATATGCCGACTTTTGGAAACAGTGGTCAACTTTTGATGAAGCAAACCGTCAGGCGTGCTGGGTGCCCTCAATGGGAAGGCCGGAATGTATCTTCAATATTTTTTCACGCTCTTATAATCCCCTAAAAGATATAGCCAAAAAAGCTAAAAGACTGGCAGGTTCTTACGCTCTGTGCGCCCTGATACATGATAACCAATCGCCTCATCTTGATAAGATAAACACAGATATTATCCCTACAGAAGCAATAGAGGAAACGCTGTCAGCGCCAAGGAATACGCTTGGGGACAGAATTATCGGCAACTGGAATAGTGGCCCTGATGTACGTGAAATATACTTGATTGAAGATTTTTTCAATATGGCAAACGTTGACTTACAGGAATTTTGTAAATCGGAGGAAAACAAATTAACACAAGCATCTATCGAAGGACAAATACAACAAGCAAGTCAACTATCCGATGAAGAATTTCTGGAACTGACTGCCAAAAAGTTTGAACAACGAGCAAAAAAAGTACTATCTACAGACGAAAATTGGCATGATCTTGACAGGTCATTAAAGGGCTGGTTTGACACTGTTATTGACCGCTTGAAAAAAAGTGGATTTTCAAAGAGCGATATCGGATTGTTGAAATGCCTTTACAAAAACCTCTTGTTTAACGCAAGAGGCATAAACATTAAGAGCTTCAGAGGTTCCCCTGATTCCTTGATAGCTTCTTCTGCAAGAAAGGAAGCGTCTGAGTTGGCGGCAAAATTCAAAAATTTAGCCCAAAGAGTCAAAGATAATTTAGCTTCTGAAAGGTCAAAAGAAAAAGAAAAGCAAAAGGTAAAACCAGAAGGCGAAATTCACTCTATCGATAACAATGGAGACAACTCAATGGAATGGGACGTTTTTATATGTCATGCATCAGAAGATAAGGAAAACTTTGTAGAGCCATTAGCAAAAGCTCTTAAAGAAGCTGTTATAAAAGTATGGTATGACCGTTTTGAACTCAAACTTGGTGATAGCCTTAGGGGTAAAATCGATGAGGGGTTGGCCAATTCACAATATGGGGTAGTAGTATTAAGTAAATCCTTTTTTAATAAAAAATGGCCCAAAGAAGAACTTGATGCTTTAGTAAGTCGGCAAAACGATGAAGGAAAGAAAGTGATTCTACCAATATGGCATGGGATTGGCGCAGAAGAGGTAAGAAAGTTTTCTCCGATTTTAGCTAGTAAGCTTGCGGCACAATCTTCTGACTCCTTAGAGTCAATTGTAGTTCAAATTAGAGATGTGTTGAACGAGAATTCAACTCCTAAAAAGCCGGATAAAGAAGAAAAGCAAAAGACCGGACCTAAAGACAAAGGAGATTTAACAGAAACAGAGCAAGTGAGTTTACAGGAAATAATAGAGGTGCTGAAAAAGTTTTGGGAAGGCAAAGACTTTGAGGCCGCAAAATCAGCATTGCCGCCAATTGCAAAAACTTATGATATTCTATGCAGGTCAGGAGGTCAATACGGGGCCAAGACAACAGATATCATTAGACGGCTTGGTTCTGCTGCAAATAATGGAAGCGGATATTATCCAGCTTTACTTGAGAATTTTGCAAGTCCTGAAGTTATTGAAGACCTTGAGAAGTGGCAAGAACTGTCTTCAGAAACAGATGGTAAGCAGAGA
The DNA here is from genome assembly GCA_030604525.1 of Phycisphaerae bacterium. GTDB lineage: Bacteria > Planctomycetota > Phycisphaerae > Sedimentisphaerales > Anaerobacaceae > JAUVVQ01. Next base: position 2,378 of record JAUVVQ010000002.1, read on the forward strand.
AAAGAATCCATTAATTCTCAAAAAGGTAATATAATAGGTGATGTATGGTCCCTATTTGGTATTCCCATAAACATTAAAAAACTATATATCAAACTAAAACATCACCCTATTTTATTTTCTTGTTGCCTTTTACTAATAGTTATAATTATAACATACTCGTTATGGATTTCCTTTATCATTAAATCAAACAGTGATTCAATTAGAAATTCAAACAAACATAAAGTAACTAAAACAACTGGAGATTTTTCCCCTGCAATTATAACATCAGGCCCTAATAGCCCTATTACTATGAATTACGAATTAAAGGGTGAAAAGAACGGTATCGATAACAAAATACCTCCTAAGCTATATATCAAGCGATTAATACAAGATTTCGAAATTGAACTACAACAATACTATAATAATTTCCTAAGAAAGTATCAAAAAGTTGAAGATGATTTTATTAGTAGCAAATCATCGGTAACCCCTTTAGATTCTACGATATTTAGCGATGCGAGATTAGATATAGATGAACTAACATCTGGCTTGGAAAGAAATATTCAAAATATATTACTTAAAGAATTCAGTGCGAAAAAACTTGACGGCATCGAGACTTTGTCTAAAGAATATACAAAATACCAGTTAGCGATTAATAAAGCAATTTCTTTAAAAACAAAAATTGCTGAAATGGAAGATGATCCAAGTCGTATCACAAGATTGTTGGATAGAATCAATAGGAGAAAATAATCATCTCTAAATATAAGTGATGTATGTAATACCTTGCTCACCGTTATCCTATCCCTGTGCTTGCCGTCTTTCAATTGATTATTTGATTGAGATTGAGGCGTTGAGTGAAAAGCAAGTGAAGAGCCCCCTGCAGTGCAGGGGGCTAAATGTAAAAGCAACTCCGTAAAGACAAAAACCCCCAACGTAAAGTTGGGGGCTAAGCGAAGCGGAAAGCTCTGTGGAAGCAGAGCTTATTTTTTAAAAAAATGGATTCCATTTTTTGGCGAGGGGTTAGGGATGAGGGGCGAGGGGTTAGGGGTTCCTCCTTCGGTTCGCCTGCGGCGAATAAATAGCGTATAGCGGATAGTGTTTAACGGACAGCGTAGAGCGGGTGCAAGGAAATGGAAAAACTGGATTCCTGAGCAAGTCAGGAATGACAAACCTGTGCGGGAATGACAAGGGGGGATGTGAATTTGTGGAGCGTGGGTTGTGTTTCGTGAGGCGTGGTTAGCTTGTTCTTTCAGCGAGAGCAAGTGCTAATTTCTTCAGATTCTCTCCATCTTTGCCGAAAGGTTTTAAGATTTCTATGGCTTCGTCGGCCAGTGTTTTTGCTATTTGTCTGGATTTGTCCAGGCCAAATACTGACGGGTAAGTGGCTTTAGCTGCAGTTATATCTTTGCCCGCTGTTTTGCCGAGCTGTTGTGAAGTTGATGATACATCCAGGATGTCATCTGCTATCTGGAATCCGAGGCCGATTTTCAGGCCGTATTCGCAAAGGAGCTGGTATTGTTTTTCGTTCGCCAGAGCGCAAACGGCGCCGGAGGCACAGGCACATCCGAACATTTTGGCAGTTTTGTTTGTGTGGATATATTCGATAAGCTCTTTTCCGGCGTCGGTGTTTTCAGCTTTTAAATCAGCCATTTGTCCTGCAATCAAGCCGGAAGGCCCGGCTGCCTGGGATAATTCTTTTATCAATTTTACCGCTAAGGCAGGAGGTTTTACGTGTTTTGCAAGCACTTCGAATGCAAGGGTCAAAAGGGCGTCTCCTGTAAGTATGGCTGTTGCTTCGTCGAAGACTTTGTGACAGGTGTCTCTGCCTCGACGAAGGTCGTCATCATCCATTGCCGGAAGGTCGTCATGAACAAGAGAGTATGTGTGCACCATCTCAATTGCCGATGCTGATATTTCGGCATTATGGTTTATTTTACCGCATATCAGTTCACAGCACAGGAATACAAGAGCGGCTCTTATGCGTTTTCCCGGCGCTTCGAGTGTATAGCTTATGGCCTTTCGCAAATCCGCTTTGATTTGGGTTTGCTCTTCAAGAAGCTTTCGCAGCCGATTGTTGACGATTAGCTTTTTTTCGGACAATAAGCTGTCAATGTTTTTGGCTACTGTTTTGAATGTTGACATAAGAAAGTTACGATTTTACAGGGCACTTTAGCCGTTTGATTTTTCGAATCTATAAGTGTATTATATTTTGTTTAGTGAATTTTAACAATTAATTATGAATAAAGAAATGATTTTAATCTTAGGTGTTACCGCTTCAGGCAAGGGTCGGCTTGCTTTTAATCTGGCCAAGCAGCTCGACGGCGAAATAATCAGCGTGGATTCTATGAAATTGTATCGCAGGATGGATATCGGGACTGCCAAGCCGCCTGAGGAAGCCCGTGAGCAAATTAAATATCATCTTATTGATGTAGTTGAACCGAGTGAATCGTTTGACGCAGCCAGGTTTATCGAGCTGGCTTATGAAGCAATAGAGGCGATAAAAAGCCGGGGCAAAACCGTTATTGCGGTCGGAGGAACTGCATTATACATCAAAGCACTTCTTTACGGCCTTTTCGAAGGTCCTGGAAGAGATGAGGAATTCCGAAAACATTTACGAAGACGTGTAAAAGAGGAAGGTCTTGAGGCGCTTCATAAAGAATTGGAAATGATTGACCCGCAATCGGCCTGGAGAATTAATCCAAATGATGCAAAAAGAATCATCCGTGCGTTGGAAGTTCACGAAATTACCGGCGTAGCTATATCTTCTATGCAGAAGCAGTTCGATGCAGAAAATCCGCTTGACGACTGGACGATAATCGGATTGCGGCGACAAAGAGAGAACGAGAGTAAAAGGATTAATGCCAGAGTCAAGAAAATGGTCTCGGACGGTCTTGTTGATGAGGTGAATTCCTTACTTGCTGAAGATAAGCCATTAAGCCGACAAGCCGGATGTGCAATCGGGTATAATGAGATAATCGATTACCTGAACGAAAATATCACCATAGAGAAAGCAATTGAGCTAATAAGGAAAAACAGCCGCCGCCTGGCTAAAAACCAGAGAACATGGTTTAAGAAGTTCAAAAACGTCAACTGGTTCGATATCGAAGAGGATGAATCGGACGAGATTATTTTTGCCAGAGTGTTAAAATTCCTTGACGGCACACAGGAGATTAAAAATCCGTAGATTTAAAAGCTGAATTCCAATCCGCTAATGCGGTTATCTAATCCCAGGCGGGTGGTCAGGCGGTTTGCAGTTGTTTTTCTGCCCGCAGCACGGCGGCGGTTTCGCTGAGCATCAACTGCTTTATCAATCCTGTCGGGATAATCCGCAGTTTCATAGTGAAGAGCTTCTCTTCGACTATTGAAGCTATTGTTCTTGCGGTTTTTTTGGTGAGGTTGTGTTTTTCAACAAGGTTATTAACAATTTCGGATTTGTTCCACAAAGTCCTGTTATTCAGCTCTGTTTCATATAATTGTCGTGCATCTGAAAGATTTTGTATATCAACTGCTACAACTTCCGTCCTGGTCCGTTGAAGTTTGCGTTTATAGTGAAACTCGCTGAGCTGCACTGCTGCGTTTTCATAGCCCGTATCGGCCAGGACTGCCTGAATGATAGATAATATTTCCCCGCTTGTCACCGTGTGAGTTTTGTTGCGATGATAGAGATAGTATGTTACTACCTCAGCAAGTTTCTGGGCGGTATCCATATCTGACAGCTCTGTTTTTGCTAAAACATTACTAAGAGTTCCTATCACTTTTGTATGAAAGTATTCTTCAACAGTGCCGTCTGCTTTTACTACTTTAAGCTGCATTTTACCTGTCCTGGTATTTCACCAAAGCTTTAGGTTTATTGTTTACTTTTTTTTGGACGGTATTTTAATTTATTGTTTCTCGAAGAGCTTTTTTTGGCCGGTGCATTCTGCTTCGGCTATGGCCTGCTGGACTTCATTTATAAGCTCGTCAGCATCCTTGAAGTCTCGATAAACGCTGGCGAACCTGATGTAAGCTACTTTATCTATCTTACGAAGATTTCTGATTACGCTCTCACCTATAAAAGCAGAGGTAACCTCTTTGTCGAAATTCTGAAATATTTCCTCTTCGACCTTATCAGCTATTTGTTGTATTTGTTCTGCAGAAACCGGTCTTTTGTAACAGGCCTTTTGCAATCCTATAACGACTTTTTCTCTGTTGTATGGGACTCTGGAATTGTCTTTTTTGACGACATATAGTTTGAAGCTGCCGCCGACTTTTTCGTATGTGGTGAACCTTCTCCGGCAGGTGAGGCATTGTCGTCGTCGTCTGATTATCCTTCCGGCGTCACTTGAACGAGAATCAATTACTTTGTCGTTGTTTTCTTTACAGAAGGGACATCTCACCGGTATATTTCCTCCAAAGCAATAAGGTTCTGCACTATATCCTGACGATATTTAGATTCTAACCTCAATATATAGTATGTCAAATTTTTTTTTATAGATATGGCATTTTTTGTGAGTTATTTCCGGCGAAATCTTCTTTTTGTCCCAGATGCTCCAGGAATGGGGTTTTAAAATGGTAAGTGCACGAATTGGTAGAGGTTTTTATAAGAAAAAGGCCTCTGCGAAGAAGCAGAGGCCCCAGCGGAAAAGAAACTCAAATGGTCCCCCCATAAGGTCGTATTTTCCAGCCGGGCCAGTTGTAAAAATTTTTTAACCGGCTTGCCTGCCGTCCTCACTAACTAAAAACGTGAAAGCATTTTCCCTAAAGCTGATTACGTTTTTAGCTCTTGTGTGGTCTTTACCCGCCCAGCCATAATAAAGTATAAGTCAAAAATGAAGAAATCCAAATTTAATATGGTATTTTGGCCTATTACCTCAAAAGGATTGGGAAAGCTCCGGCAAGAAAACGAATTGCGCGGATTAAAACATAATGGATTTTGATTATGCTTCTTTTATTTGTGCCTTGTTTTTTAGCTCATCGACATAGTTTTCTATAGCTTTTGTTTTGTTTTCGGCTTTAAGTGTCGGGATTATTTTTTCTCCTGCCTGCTTAATAGGGAGAGTTTTCGCTGGTTCTCTGTCATAGAGCTTTGCGATATGAAACCCAAAGCGAGTCCGGAAGACATCGCTGGTCTGGCCTTTATTCAGATTAAAGAGAACGTCATCGAATTCTTCAACCATTTGCCCCCTGGTAAAGTAGCCCAAATCGCCGTTGTTTTGAGGACAATCCGAGTACTTTTGAACCAGCATTTCAAAAACCCCGCCGTTTTGCAGCTCCTGATTTGCTTTTTCAATTGTAGTTTGTGCGGTTTTTTCATCCGTTTGCCAGTTTATGTGTTTTACAATGTGACTTGCTCTTATGCGTTCAGGAGTTCGGAAGTTATCTTTATTTTTATTGTAGAATTTTCGGATGTTTTTGTCTGAAGGTTCAGGTAAATCCCTGCATACATCTTCAAGCAAATGTTCTACTTTAATTTTCAGCACAATTTCCTTTTTTAATTTCTGATTGTCTAACGCATCAACTGCTTCGTCTGGCCGGTGGCTATTTGCGAATTGTTTTTTTGCTTCATTTAGAGCCGTTTCAATTTCTTCGGGGTTTATCTCGCAGTCAAATTTCCTGGCTTGCTGTTGAATCAGGATTCTTTCGGTGACATTTTCTTTAGACCACTGTGTAAGCTGTGCTTTCTGCTGTTCCGTGCTTTGCCCTGTAAAGGTTTGCTCGTAATGCGGTTTTAAACGCTCGTACTCCGCCTGGATAACAGAATCTTCGATTTTTTCACCGTTGACTATTAGAGTCATATTTACGTCCTTTTTAATGTTTAGATATGAATTTTTTAATCACCCTTTGGCCTGGCGTACCAGTCTGGGTCTTTGGCAAGGTTGTCTCTTGCTTCTTTTGTCATCATCTCGAATGCGGGGTGTGTACTCGGCCAGGCGCGCCTGGTAAATGGACTCTGTCGCATTTTTTCTACTTCTTTTACAACTTCTTCAAAATAGCTGCCGTATATATGCAGAGAGTCGCTTATATCGACATATCTGCCAACCTCTACCGGTTTATTCAGCTTCCTGGAAATCTTCTCAGCAATTATTCTTTGGAGCTCCGTCAGGGCATAGACATTCATAAACCACGCTTTATATAAGTCTCTGCTTCGCCAATGTGTGTTCATATTGACCGAAAGCTGACCGTGATTGTTTTCCACAAGCCGACACCATACCCTCTGAAGACACGGCGGGTCATTCGTTCCCGGGTCGGCAGTAGGCATCCAGGTTATTGCCTGTGCCCTTCTGGTATGATGCACCTCGGTGAGGGAATCTATGATGTATTGAATCTGGTCAATTTTTTTGAAAGGTCTCGGACAGTCAGCTTTACCCAGGTCTTCTACGGGACAATAAGAAAAAAGCCGTTCGTGATAGGTATAAGTCCATTTTCCGGCGGCAGGGTCAATCCAATGGTCGTGTATGCCGCTTATTACTTCCTGCCTGTATGCTTCGAGCTCAGCAGGCCCGCCTGGGAAATTTTTATGAATTCTCGGCTCTGCAAACGGGTCTGTTATAGTTACCATAACCGTAGCGTCTTTGCTCGGCGGGTCAGTCGGCTTGTCATACTGTGTTTTGATTTGCAGCCCGCTGTCCCAGACCGCCAGGACGGCTTTTTCCCAGGCCTCCGGAAGGCAGTCGCCGGTTATCGAAATTGTTGGTATTTTACCCTGTGACATCATAAAAGCGAATCAATCAGAAATTTTAACTTTGAACGGTTTGGTTCCGGGCCTCTTGTTGAAATATCTGCTGGTATCTAATTCTTCTTCAGTAATGTTTTTACTCTTTTGGTAGCGTTGCGGTATATCCGCAAGCATTTGTTTTGCCCTGTAGGCGTACCAGCTATCGGGCCATTTTTCTATTATTCGCCGGCAGTTCTGAACCATCAAAGTCAACCCAATAGGTCCCATAGGCAGCCGAGTCATACTGCGGGCCGGCACTGCTACGTTCAAAAGCTCTTCGGCCTCTATTTTGTCTATCTCAGAAAGCTCGGTGAAATAAAGTGTTACCTCCCTGACTTTCTTTTCAGAGCTTTCGGTTGATTGGCCGGTTTCTGCGGGGCTGCGGTTTTCGGTTGTCTGCTGGTTCTGTTCGCTCGTTTCTATAGTCTCCGGCTTAGTTAAAAACTTTTTCCTGTCCTCCCCTGCCACGTCCTGAAAGGTTTTCTCCGGTTTTAGCTCCAGAGTAATATCTGAAGGCAGGAATCTTCTTACCACAATAATGCCAGCTATCAGTATTATTATTACTCCTGCAACTTTCAGCCAGAACGTGTTCATAATCATACCTTATTTGCGTGTTGAATGTAGTTGACTAATTTCTTATAATTGATTTTAGCTATAAACTTGTTCTTTTCAATAAATAAATGGTTGAGGTTCAGTAAAATTTAGGATGTTTACAGGTATAATAAAAAAAACCTGTCTGGTAGAGTCGGTCAGCAGAAGCCCCGATGGGATGCAGCTTCGTATAGCATTGGGCGAGCTTGCAGATGAGTCGAAGCCGGGCGATAGTATTTCTGTAAACGGTGTGTGCTTGACCGTCACCGAGCTTTCAGGGAGGGTTGCTCATTTTGATATAAGCGGCGAGACCCTGGGGAAAACAACCCTGGGTTCGCTAAGACCTTCGTCGGAGGTGAATATTGAGCTTGCTTTGAAGAGTACTGACCGTCTCGGCGGACATATAGTGCAGGGTCATATTGACGGAACTGCACAGATTAAAAGAATTGAACAGAAGGGGAAATTCAAGACGATAACCTTTTCTGCCGATACTGAATTGCTGGAAGAGATGGTATTAAAAGGTTCTGTGGCGGTGGACGGGATTTCTCTTACGGTTGCTGGTATCAATGGAAACAGCTTCGGCGTCGCTGTAATACCTGAAACGCTCGAAAGAACTACACTTGGAAGAGCAAAAGCGGCAGAGAGCGTCAACATTGAGACTGATATAATTATCAAGGCGGTTAGAAAACAACTGGAGAAAATAATGCCGGCGAAACAGGAGCTTACCGTTGAAAAACTGAAGGAGCTGGGATTTTGAACCGAATTAAAGCTGTTGTTATATAATGGTGTAAAAGATAAACTAAAAAACGATGACAGAGAACAATCACAACAACTCAATACGTGAACAGCCGGTAATAGGGATAACGATGGGCGACCCGCTCGGTATCGGTCCGGAAGTGCTGGTCAAGGCACTGATGGCACCCGAAATACGTCGAGCTGCGAAGTTTATCGTTTTCGGTATGAACGAGCAACTTGTCTATGTTGCCGACAAGGCGGAGCTTGAGCCGTTCTGGGGACGTCACCAGCATGAGAAAATCAGCAGAGATTATCCCTTCAAGGTTGTAGTAGCTGACTATGATGAATATTCCGTACCGCCCTGGATGAAAGGTCCCAGCCGAATTGGCGGCAAGACCTCCACTCGATTTTGCCTTGATGCAATCGAGGCGGCTAAGGCGGGTATTATCGATGCAGTAGTAACTGCTCCGATTAGCAAGACGAGCTGGAAGATGGCGGGTGTGAAATGGCCTGGACATACTGAGATGCTGGCAAGCAGGTGCAAATCCAAGCGGAAGGTAATGATGTTTATCGCAGGTCCTTTGAAGGTTGCACTTGCAACGATACACGAGGCACTTTTCGATGTTCGGCACAAATTCACTATCGGCTGTGTGTTCGAGCCCATCGATTTGTTGAATACGGCGTTGAAGGAATACTTCGATTTGTCGGAACCTCGTATAGGTGTGGCGGCGTTGAATCCGCACGCCGGCGAAAACGGGCAATTCGGTGACGAGGAAAAGCGGATAATATCTCCTGCAATTATGCTTGCACAGGAGCAGGGCATTAAATGTTACGGACCTTTCCCTGCGGACACTCTCTTTTTACAAACCGTTCAGGGGAAGTTTGACGCCGCTGTGGCAATGTATCACGACCAGGGGATGATACCTGTTAAACTTCTTGCTTTTGAAAGCGCAGTGAATGTTACTATCGGGATACCGATTATCAGAACTTCTCCAGCTCACGGGACGGCCTTCGATATTGTCGGTCGAAATCGTGCCAACCCTTCCAGTATGAAATGCGCTATAAAAACGGCAATCCATATGGTCAACGTGCGAAAACACAAAGCCGCCGAAAACCGGTGTGTCGGTAAAAATCAGCGGCAATAATTTGTAACCTTTTTAACTTACCTGCCTTTAAAAAATGCAGACCAAAAATGAAATCCTGCAACTACTTAACGCCGCCCAGATACATCCTGATAAACGTTTTGGACAGCACTTTCTTATAGATTTGAATTTAATGAGAATGCTTGTAGATTCCGCCTGTATTTGCAATAACGATGTTGTGCTGGAGGTCGGCTGCGGGACCGGTTCTTTGACACAGTCCCTTTGCGAATCAGCGGGGGGAGTAATAGCGGTCGAAGTGGATGCTAAACTTGCTCGAATCGCAAAAAAGCAGCTTTCGAAAAATAAAAATCTGCAAATAATAAACGCTGATATCCTGAAAAACAAAAACACCCTGAATGCCGAAGTCATAAGAGAGGTTCGGTCGGCTTGTAAAAAGTATCGGGGCAGGTCTCTTTTGGTCGCCAATTTACCTTATGATATTGCTTCGGCTTTGATACTAAATCTGGCCATGGGTCCTGTTGCCGCTGACGGCATGTATGTTATCGTCCAGAAGGAGGTTGCTGAGCGTATGGCTGCAAGGGCGCCCGATAAAAACTACGGCCCTTTGAGTATCTACCTGTCGGCAACAGGAGAGGTAAAAATAATCAGAAGATTGAGTCCGGCGGTTTTCTGGCCTCAGCCACAGGTGGAATCCGCTATGGTTAAATTTGTTCGTGATAAGAAGAAGATAAAACAAATCAAGGATATTCAGGTTTTCGGCGAAGTTGTAAATCTATTTATGCAGCATCGCAGAAAGATGCTGAAGGGCTGCACGAAGTTTGCAAAATCACGTTTGCGAAGTATTAGCGACTGGAGAGGACTCTTTGCCGAGGCCGGTATAAATTCACGTTACCGACCGGAACAGATAGCTGCTGAAAATTATGTAGCTCTTTCCAACCTCTGTTATGATTTTCTGAATAAAAAACAAGCCCTGATATTTTGACAGAGCGAGCAGGCGACTTTTACTCTTGTTGTTTTTTTCTCTGGATGAAATCACAAACTTCGCTGGTGGCATATTCTTCCACTCGCTGCAATCGCAGCCCGGAATCAAATTCCTCATCCTGGCCGAGTAATCTCGGTTTAGGCCAGAGAAGAATTGTTTCCGTGAGCAGTTTTTGCGGTTGTCTCAGGAAAGATTCGACTTTAACCTCAATCTGAAGCGGTTCTTTTTCATTTTTGGCCGCCGGCATAAATAGCCGTAACCCGCCGCCTGCAACAGGTCTCCTGCCGAGAAATTTAAAATCTTCCGGATTCTGACCGAGGCGGTCTTCCCATAGATATTTAAAGGCGTGCTCCCGGCAGTCATACAAATGTCGGATTGTCGCTGTCGTTCTTAGTATCTGGAACTGCTCAGGAAGCCAGGTCTGATGATATGCCAGGCAGACCGCTTGTGCTTCTTTGCAAAACATTTCAAGTCCATAGCTCGGACTTCCGGAACTTATCGAAATGTTTACCCCTCCTGCAGGTTCTGAGGAACTGAGGTTGATTGTCAGCGGGGACGGTTCTGTCCTGATGAGCATAAAGTTTTGTGAACCAAGCCGGGTCTGTGAAAAATCAAGCTGTTGCTCTGCAAGCTTTTTCTGGAATTCAAGACGTTTGGCGGCATCAGGTCTCCATCTGAGAGCTATTACGTAACTTATTCCGAAGTAAATAGTTTGTCTGCTGTTAAGATTGAGCGTCTGCATTATATTGTCCCCTTTATAAAATTAAGGTTTAAATCACCGCTGTTTTGTGCCGATGGCTGTGACATTCAATATTAACCGCAACAGGCAGCGATGCGATATGACAGCCCGCGGTCTCTATTAAACACGCCAAAGCAGTCGTATCGCCTCCTAATCCCTGAGGGCCGATACCGAGTTTATTTATCCTCTCCAGCATCTCTTTTTCGATTTTGGCGTAGAACTTCTGTTTGTTTAAGCTCCCTGTTTTTCTTAGAAGCGCTTTTTTGCTTAAAAGGCAGCTAAGCTCGAAGTTTCCTCCCATCCCGACTCCGACGATAAAAGGAGGACATGCATCAGCTCCTGCTGATTTTACGACATCGATGACCCAGTCGATTACCTCATTTTTTTCTGCTGTCGGATTAAACATTTTAAATGCGCTTTTATTTTCACATCCTCCGCCTTTTGTCATAACATCTATTTTAAGTTTGTCCCCGGGGACAATGGAGTGATGTATTATTGCCGGCGTGTTCGTGCCTGTATTGTTTCTTGTATCCAATGGTTCTGATGTTACGCTTTTCCGCAAAAAACCTTCTTCGTAGCCCGCCTGAACTCCGGCATTAACTGCATCCAGGACGGTCAAATTGTTATCATTTGAGGGCGGATTGATATGAACGTCAGCTCCCTGCTCCAGGAAAACTACCGCAAGGCCGGTATCCTGGCATAGCGGTATCCTCTCGTCCTTTGCAATCCGGGCATTTTCAATAAGCTGTTCCAAGATATTTGCGGCTTTGTGATTTGTTTCTTTTTGAGCTGATATTTTCAAGGCATCCAGAACATCTTCGGGAAGCTCAAACGCAGCTTCCAGGCACAGCGTTTTGACCGTCTGGGAAATTTTTTCAAATTCGATATTTCGCACAGTTATTCGTGACCGAGTGTTAAAAAATAGTCAAACCGCTCAGGCAACCGAATGCGAACAAGAGCTTAATCCGGCCGGCATTGGAGCTGGAAGCTCTTATAGGTTGTGTTGCCTACCTTGTCCATTACTTTAACTGCGATTACATTTTCCCCTTCGTCAAGGTCTGTAACCTCGATGGTGAATTCCTCTTCGGTTGTATCGTAAACCTTATCGTCCGGCAAAGTGCTTTTCCATTTGCTATTGCTGTTGACGGTGTATTGAACCTTTTCTATAGCACTTAAAGCGTCCTTAATTTTCAGCTTCAAAACGGCGGTCAGTTTTTCTTTGTCTAATGAGCTTTTTTCAATCACCGGCCCGGTATTATCAACAACGACCGGTTCGCTCACCCTGCTGCCGGTCAAACTGCTTTGAGGTGTATTGGCTCGGACATCATTTGCGGTAATTCTTATTTCATATCGACCGTCCTCAACGGTTTTGCCGTCCCATTGGAAATTATCTTCTTCGTTGTCATCTTTGAGCTCTATCCAGTTTGTTCTGCCGATTTTTCTGAAATCTATTTTGTAAATAAGTTTATCGCTGTTGTCATCCTTGGCCTTATAGCTGATTTTGAACAAACCTTTTTTCCCCGAATCTCCAAGCCGTTCGACATCTACCGATTCAACTACGGGCTTGAGATTTGGTATAGTGTTCGCAACAGCCACTTCCCTTACTACGGGCGTTTTTTTGCCGCCGGCACCTTTTAGAATAAGTTTATATTGCAGAAATCTGCCTAAGGGACACTGCATCTGCACCGGTCCTTTTAGCTCTGCCTCCTCGGTCCAGTCGGTAAATGTAGGGTCATTGATATCTTTTACATTTCCGCTTCGGCAGGACATCAGCACTTTGCAGTCTGTCGGGATATCGGCTTCAATTTGCAACTTGCCCCATTTTGTTGGTTGTCCGCCGTCGATAAGGTCAGAAGTGTATGTTCCTTTGTCTGCAAAATCTTTGCTTAATTTTATAAGCTTGGCTGGATTAGCAGTCCCAATGTAAATATTCCGGTCAGTTACGGCAACTGCGGTTATCTGCGATGCCTGCTTGTCTTCATAAATTATGGCTTTCCTTTCGGTAGCAGGTTCTACCTCAAACAGGCGGCCGTTGTTACCCGTCCCCAACAACAGTTTCTTTCCTTTCTTGTCCAGGGAGAAAAATACCGCTGACTCTGTAAAAACTTCTGTCACAAAACCTTCTTTGTCGATTTTATATATGTAACTTGCCTTGCCGGGCTTGCCCTGTTTGTGCACTATGGTTTTAGGCTGGTTTTTTTTCTCTGGGCCGTTTCCTTTTGTATTGGCAATCTTCAGGTTAAGCGAACTTTTATTCTGTCCTTTCTTATCGGCGTTGCCTGAGACTTCAGGCCGGCCTGCTGAATTTTGACTAAAGGCGAATTTATCTTCTGTTGCCACAACTTTGGCTGAGGTCGCAGCAGCATAAAGCTCCTTTTTGTTGTTTTCGTTTTCCGCCAGAAGCATCGCTGTGATTTCCGGCTGCTCACTGTCATACAAAACCTTTACTTTTTTGTTTAGCGTATCGATTTGATATACAAGCCCCCTGGTATCACTGCCGGCATAAAGGATATTGTTACCCGCTGAGACTAAGGAGAGGATATTTTTGTCCGTGCTGTCAAGGACGAGCTCGGGATTCCGGCCAAAAGAATCAAGGCGATATATTTTTCCTTCCGGACCGGTTGCCAGGTAGATATCGCCGTCCTCAGCTACTTCGATATCGAAAATATATTTGCAGTCGTTTGGTTCGTAAATTTTGACAGGGCTATTTTTCTCAAATCGATAGAGGACACATTTTTCCCCGCTGATGCCGGCTAAAAGTCTGCCGGAAACATCCACTGCCATTGCGAAGATGTGCTCGTTCTTCAGGTATTCTTTTGCTTCTACCGCATTTGCGTCATTCGGCTCTGGCGGAAGCGGCTTGTGATTATTTTTATCACCATTGGACTCGATGGGGTAAATCTTCGATAACTTCCCCATTTCATATTGGTAAATGCCCCCGTTGGGACTTGTCCCAATATAGATAGTTTCTGCCGACGAGACAATGCAGTTAATAGACCAGGGTGTATAATCGCCGCCTTCTTTCTTTAGATTATTTTCTGTATCTTTGAAATCTTTCACTAACAATTCCGAAGCTCGAGCGAGTTTGATTGTCCCTTTGGAATCGACAATGACATCCTTGCTCTCACCCCCGGCGAAATCGGCACTGCTGCTCTGCCGGGTTATCTTGCTGGTAACTGACAATGCATCCGTAAATAAAAACAAAGACAAGCCAAAAGAGCAGGCCCAGAAGATAGATCTGGTAAACACTGTTTTTTTCAACGCAATAATTTGTTTTTCTAAGTTCATATTAAACTCCTGTTATTTTTCAACTGTTATGCTAAGAACCTTTTTATCCACAACTATAGTGTTTGTATCGATTTTTTTCTCTATCCAATGCTGATACGGCTGTGTTTTCATCACCCTTTTGTTATCCTGGAGAATCAGCGCTTTGGTGTCGGGCAAATCCGGCAGCTCCGCTCGTTCAATCGAAAGCCCACCTGGCGGCAAGGACAGTATGCAATACAGCTTATCTCTTCTTATATCCAGAAGATTATTTAGGCCGCTAATGAGACTTTCAAGATTATCCACTGTAAACTTGTATGGTGCCACCTGTTTTAAAAATAAACCATACCCGTTTCCGCCTGTAATAAGTAAATTGTATTTGCCGGGGCTTAACTGCTCTGGGATTTTTAAAGTATATGTGTATTCTTTTTTCCCCGCATGGAAGGCCTCCACTATCACTGATACGGTAATCTTTTGTCCGGCTTTGACCGAAGAATCCGATAAATTTACCGACCAGATATGGGAGATAATATTCTTTGGCAGTATGTTGATATTGAACTCCAGTGATTCTATATTAACTTTTTCATAGGGGTTATTCATTAGAAGGGCAACCGCTCCTATAGTCTCTATAGTCAGATCAGCGATTCCCTTATTCGCAGTGACATTGCTGAATGTAACGGACTCGGCGTTTTCTAAATTGACTGCTACTTTGTATTCAACCACATTATCAGGCGGTAATTTTCCCAGCATTAAAGCAGCTCCTGCAACAGCAGCACGAAGTGTACTGGGTGTCATAATTCTGTTTTCAACAACCCGGCAGTTATATATTCGTTTACGAGTGTCGTTGTATCTGTTCACTGTTATTGACACAGGTATCATTTCAGCTTTTTTGCCGATTTGTCCAACTACCGCTGTCGATTCATCTGTGGTCAATGCTCCCACTATTTTCAGTGAAGTGGCCAGCTTGAAAGAACGGGAAAGATTCGATACTACCGTGTGGACCTTACCGGTTGCCATTGGCAGATTTATCGCTCCATAGCCCAAAAAACTGTGCCCGAAGGCGTAAACTTTATCTCCTTTAACCTCGGTGACTGTACCGATTACATCCATTGTGATATCGCCGGTTAGCAGAGGCACTGCAAGTGAGGCACCCGGAGTAAGCTCGATATTTTCCGCATCATTGTTGTTACCCGAGGCCCCGCTGAAACCCGGAACCGCCATAAATCCGAATGGGTTGAGTGAAGCGTTTAATTGGCTGCAAGCTCCTTCAGACAAACCGGAAGTAACTATGGGTAATGGTAAAGTAAAGGTCCCGGCACTTAAGCTCTGTTTTGCGTTGATGCCTTCGGTCATCTGCTTTTCTACCTTGTCAAGGTCAAGCGGAGCCGAATAATCGAACACAAAACCCGGCTCATAAAGGTTTTTCCCCCCGAGCCGACTTTCTTTTTGTAACCCTGCCCTGAGCATATCTTTTATCGGCGTTACCCCGTAGAGAGGGTCCTTGCTGAAAGACCAGCCGAAAGCAAGGGCTCCGGCCAGCCGGCCGTCGATATAAACCGGAGAGCCACTGCATCCTGCCACGGGACCGGTATGGATAAATGCTTCATCCGTTCCTTTGACGAGAATTGCATCCATTCCCGGCATAAAATCATGCACAACGCTTAAGACATCCAGATTAAACTTTTCTATCCTGGTTCCTTTAAATATGGTCAGGCAGTAAGCATCCATTCCCGGCTTGATTTCATCGACTGTTATATATCGAGACGAGTCAAAAGGCATATCGTCTAAATCACCTGCTTCTGTTTTAATACTTGGGAAAAAAGCACTGCTCAATAAAACCCATCCCAGTAAAAGGCAAATCTGGTTTTTATAATTATTTGGATTGTTGAACATTAAGTATCCTCTCTAAAGCCAAATATTAAAGGAGAACTAAAAATTCAGTCGTTATAAAAATATCAAATATTCAAAAAACTACAGTTTTATCGCCATAAATCCTGATAAAAAGAGTTTCTGCAAAATTTTAGTCAAGATACAATCTCATTGCAAGATAATTCGTTTCCTGTTATAATTCGCAAGGTTTGATTAATTCCTTAGTTGTTTTGTAAGCGTAAAGACATAATTCAGTTTGGAGAAGTAAATGAAGGCGGAACACAGGCATGAACTAAAAACCAATGAATTGGCAGAATGGCTGGCAAATTTCCCCAAATGGTTTAAAGAAAATCTAAAAACCATTATCTACGTATCTGTGGTAGCCATTCTGGTTATTGCTGCAGCCGGTTACAAATGGTACGGCAAGAATATCCGGTTGGTCCGGCAACAGCGTAACCTCACTAAGCTTATTTCCGATATCCCTCTCGTCAAAGCACAGGTAATCCAGAGTCAAAGCCAGGGCACTGATTACTCTTACCTGCTTATCAGAACTGCCGAGGAGCTGAAAACCCTCGCTGAAAATGTAAAAGGGGATGAAATGGCAGCTATGGCTTTTACCGAAAGAGGGGAAATGCTAAGGTCCGAACTTCATTACAGGTTCACTGCTGCAAGCTCCGAAGAGGTAAAACGACAGATTAACCAGGCCAAAAAAGCTTATAATGATGCCATTAAGGAAGCCGGCTCTGTACCTGCGTTGAAGGCGAAAGCTACATTCGGGCTTGGACTCTGCGAAGAGGAGCTGGGTAATTTTGACGAAGCAAGAAAGATATATGAGGACATTACTGAGAACAGCGAGTTTAAAGGAACCGCGGCTGTTCAACTGGCAAATGTGAGACTTCAGACTATGCAAAATTACCGACAGAAGGTGGTCTTCCAACCGAGGCCGATTCTTCCAACGCCACCGGAACCGAATATACCTATCTCTGAGATTGAACTGCCGCCGGAGATTAACTCTACGCAATAGTAACTGTGGAAATTAATGTGGGTAAAGGAACAAAGACAAAACCACCGAGCACACAGAAGCAAACAGTATCCATTGCGGTAGGAAGGTCAGTAAGGCAGCGCAGAATCGATAACTATCTCCATAAGAGGTTCAGCAATTTCAGCAGGGTGCAACTACAGAAAATGATTAAGGATGGAGATGTCAAGCTCAACGGTCAGGCGGTAAAGCGAAGTTCAAAAATCAGTCCCGGCGACCAAATCGTCCTGATTCTGCCGGAAGTGAAAAAAAGGGAAATACTCCCCGAAGATATCCCCCTGGATATAATATATGAGGACGAGAGCATAATCGTCATCAACAAGCAAGCGGGTATCATTGTTCACCCTGCAAGAGGTAACACACACGGCACTTTGGTAAACGCTCTTGTCCACCACACAAATAAGCTATCAAGCGGACTCGGAGAATTACGTCCCGGAATCGTTCATCGCCTTGACCGAAATACGACGGGCGTGATGGTGGCGGCGAAAAATGACAAAGCTCAGGGCAAAATCGCCAAACAGTTTCAAAACCGAGTTGTTCAAAAACACTACCTTGCTGTAGTTCACGGCGTGCCTCAGCTACATTCTGACAGGATAAAAGCGCCTCTTGGCGTTCATCCGCGGAGAAGAGAGAAATATTCAATCAGACCCGATGTCGGAAAAGAAGCGGTTACCTTTTATGAAGTCCTTGAGGAGTTCCGCGGCTACGCTTTGCTGAAACTCAGCCCAAAAACCGGTAGGACTCATCAACTCCGTGTGCATCTATCTTACATCAAACATCCCATTGTTGCTGATGATATGTATGGCGGTAAGATTGTTTATCCCTGGCAGCTCGCTGATAAAAAACCGGCTGTCGAGGACCCCATTATAAACCGGCCTGCCCTGCACGCTAATTTTCTAAAATTCAGGCATCCGGAAACCGATAAATTCGTAACCTTCGAATCTGCGCTGCCCGAAGATATGAAAGGTCTGCTTGAGCTCCTCAGGAAATATCGAAGCGACTGAAAAAGTTTTTTAAAGTTTTCCGTTGTGCTTATCATTCCTGCGGGAGGTTCGCTAAATCCGCATCGGAGCCAGCTACCATCAAGATATCGCCTTGGTTGATGACGGTATTCGGCATCGGTACATTCACTATCTCTTCGACGTTCTTTTTGATTTTTGTATCTTCACCCCGCTTTATAGCGACCAGGTTCACATTGTAACTTTGTCTTAACTGAAGGTCCATAACCGTCTTTCCGTCAAAACTGGCAGGCGCCTTTATACGCGCCAGACTGTAGCCCGGGGCGAAATCTATTTTTTCTCCAATTTGCGGAGCGATAAGCTTGTAAGCCCATCTTTGGGCTGATTCTATTTCAGGATAAATCACCTCCGTTGCCCCGACCTTCGCGAAGACCTCACCGGCAAGCAAACTTTCCGCACGGGTATAAATTTGTTTGACACCCATCTGTTTCAAATTCACCACCGTCAAAACGGCAGATTCGAATCCCTGCCCGTGCCCCTGTCCTATACCTATAATTGCAACATCCACCTTGTGAACACCCTGCGCTTTCAGCGCTTCCTCATCGGTGCTGTCAAGTCGAACTGCAAGCGATACCTGGTCACGGATAAGTTCTATTTCGTCCCTGTTCTTATCAATAGCAATAACTTCCGCCCCGCTCATTGCCAGCGCTATGGCCAGCTTTTGTCCGAAACGTCCTAATCCGATTACTGCAAACTTTTTCATAATGTTATCTCCAAATCATCAACCAAAATCCTGGCCACAGGAGCTCGATGTTTTTCATTGTTATCCTACTATTAACGCTTCTTTGGCGTAATTGTACCTGGCGGGTTTCAGATTAAACGTCAGTGCCGCCAAAAGGGTCAAAGGTCCTAATCTTCCGATGAGCATCGCGGCAATAATAATCAATTTACCCGCCGTTGTCAAAGCGGGTGTGATTCCCGTGGTTAAACCTACTGTGCCTAAAGCCGAACCTGCTTCAAACATAATATCCGACATACTAAAGCCGCTACCGTTTTCTGTGATACTCAAAGCCATCGTCGCTGTAAATAAAACTAAAACAAAAAGCAGCGTTACCGTTATTGCTCTGCCCACCACTGCTATCCGCAACGAGCGTTTGAAGATTTCCACTTCTGCCCGCTTCCTCAGAGAGGCAATGACGGTCATCAGTATCACGACAAAGGTAACTGTCTTGATTCCTCCCGCTGCTGAACCGGGCGAGCCGCCGATGAACATAAGCAGAATCAGAACAAATTTACTGGAAGGGGACAGTGACGCTATATCCATAGTGTTAAACCCAGCCGTCCTTGCTGTCACCGATTGAAATAAGGCGTCTAAGATATTGGGGTTTTTAACCGGATTATCACCGCCGGCGTGTCTTTCGAATAACAAAATGCCCAAGGTGCCTAATACTATCAAGATAGCGCTTGCCGAGAGAACAATCTTGGTCTGAAGCCGCATCTTTTTCGGTGCTTCCATAGAAAAACGATAGTGCTTGATAAAAAGCTTCTTAAATATTCGTTTGACCCTGTCTGTAATGATATTGGCTATGTCATAAAGTACCCCAAAACCAAGGCCGCCTAATATTATCAGGGGGCAAATGACCACATAGATATTCCATCGCCTGTTGTAGTCGAGGAAACTTGTTTTAAATAAGCTGAAGCCCGCATTACAGAAGGCACTGATTGAATGAAAGATGCTGCAGAACCATTGCTGGTGTACATTGCTTACTTTACCCGGCACATCATCCCACATCTCAAAAAGACTTACCGTTCCTATGGTCTCAATAACCAATGTTCCGACAAAGATAAAAGCTATCATATGACCTATTCTGCTGATTGTCCTGGCGCTCAGCAAGTCCTGCAATGCCACCGATTCCTGGACACTCAAGGCCTGTCCCAGAAGGAGTGCGAAAACAGCTCCGAAAACTACTATTCCCAAGCCGCCAAGCTGAATCAGAGAAAGTATAATTATTTGCCCCATCAAACTGAAATCTTCGCCTGTATCTTTTACGATAAGCCCTGTTACACAGGTGGCGCTCGTGGCGGTAAACAATGAATCCACCACGCCCATATTCCCCCCGGTTGATGCCCTTGGCAGCATCAAAAGTCCGGCTCCGGAAATTATCAAAACCAGAAAGCTTGCTATAAGTGTTTTCGTCGGATTTTTCCCCGTCGCCGCCAGGTTAATCGTGCTTCTGCTTATCTTAACAATTACCTGGAGGACAAGATATATACCCACTGCCGTATGTCTTACGGTTGAAGGGTCATTTTTACCAAACCAGTGACCCGCTCCGAGGACCATTGTGAAAAGCGCTAAAAGCAGAGGTATCTCCAGAAGGTTATTCTGAAGGTATTCGGTTTTTGACGAGGCGTTAAAAAGCCGGATTAACTTCTCTGCAATGAAGACGAAAAGGAGAACAAACTGGGCTACATACAAAATCTGTTTCGGAAGCACTGGTTCGTGAAAACCTAAAAGCATAACGAACGAAGCCGCCACCAATGCCGCTGCCAATACATTGAGAGTGATTAAAGTCTTCTCCAAAAGTGGGTTTTTGTAGGACACTTTCATATTAACAGGTTAAAAAGAAAAGTTAAAAAAGTAAAATCAAAACTAAAATTAAAATCGTCCCTGTAAAGACTTAAAAGTCAAGCGTTTTTTTATCGGACTTCAGGCGATGTCTGCCAGTCCGAGGGAATCGCCGAATTTATTTAACAATGCCCGGCGGATGTTCAGATGCGTTGTTTTTCTTAACATAGGGTCTGCCTCGACCAGCTCAAATGCTTTTTTTCTTGCCATAACCATCAAATCATAATCGTTAACTATATTTGCGATTTTCAAATCCGGCAAACCGTGCTGCCTTGTGCTGAACAACTCCCCCGGGCCGCGCAATCTCAAATCGTATTCGGCTATCTCGAACCCGTCGCTGCTTCTGGTCATTATATCGAGCCGGTTTTTAGCTGTTTGGCTCTCTGTCTCAGCAAACAAGAAGCAATAGGATTTCGAACTTCCTCTTCCAATGCGTCCCCTTAACTGGTGAAGTTGTGCAAGCCCGAATCTGTCTGCTTCTTCTACAATCATTATCGTTGCATTCGGCACATCCACGCCAACTTCAATTACCACGGTTGAGACGAGGATGTCTATTTTTCCTTTTCGGAATTTAGTCATAACCTGCTGTTTCCTGGCCGAAGGCATCCGGCCGTGAAGAAGCTCAACAGTGAATTCATTGAATACCCTGTCCTTTAGTTTCTTACATTCTTCCGTCGCTGCTTTGACACTGCTTTTATCCTCTATATTCGCAATTCTCGGATATACAAAGTAGGCCTGCTTCTTTGCTTTAAGGCGCTGGCGGATAAACTCGTATGCTTTCGACCTGTCTGCTTTATCTACCCATCGCGTTACGACTTTTCCTCTGTCGGGAGGTAAGTGGCGAATTATCGAGACATCCAAATCACCGAAGGCGGTCATCGCCAGAGTCCGCGGTATAGGCGTCGCCGTCATAACAAGACAATGGGGCAAGCTGCCGCCGGTAACTGAACGCAGCCCCGCTCGCTGCTGGACACCGAATTTGTGCTGCTCATCGATTACAATAAGCCCCAAATTCTGAAACTCTATATCTTTCTGGAGAATCGCAACCGTGCCGACAAGGATGTCGATTTGCCTCTTTTTAATCTTATTTAAAAGTGTTTTTCGTTTTCTTCCCGTCAACCCGCCTGTTATCAGCGTTCGTCTCACATCGCTGTTTCTTAAATATCTCTCCATACTTAGAAAATGCTGATTAGCGAGCACCTCAGTCGGCGCCATAATCGCTACCTGCTTTTTGTTAGCCACCGCCAGAAGGGCTGCATAAAGCGCCACTACGGTTTTACCCGCCCCGACGTCACCCTGAAGCAATCGGTTCATCGGCTTTGACTTTGACATATCAGTCGTTATCTGGGAAATCACGTTGCTCTGGTCCTCCGTGAGCAAAAAGGGGAAACGCTTTCTAATTCTGCTGTCTATTTTCTCAGTCAATCGCATTGGCGCAGCTTTCGTAAAATTCCTGACCCTGTACCTGCGAAGTGCTAAACCGAGCTGCATTAAGAAAAACTCGTCAAACTTCAGTCTCCGTTTAGCTTTTTTTAAGCTCTCCTTATCAGGCGGTAAATGTATCCATCTGAACGAATCTTTTCTTGATATCAAGTTTAGCTCTTTTAAAAATTCCGGCTCGTAAAACTCCCCCACAAGCACATCAACTTTTTCCAGTACAGGCCGAAGAATTTTTTTGATTTGCCCACTGCTCAGTTTCGAGGTTGCCGGATATACCCCTCCGCTGAAATATTGCTCTGGTTTTTCTTTTTCATCCTTGATTAACAAAAATTTCGGATTGGTAATCTGTAACTGATGTTTATATTTAGTAACTTTACCGGTAGCTATTAACGCCTGTCCCGGCTTCAATTTCTCACGAAGATAAGCACCATGAAACCATACAAGCCGACAGATTCCCGTATTGTCCACTATCATCGCCTCGAACATCGGAGGTCTGATGTAGCTGTTAAAATCCGTGGATTCTATAAGACCTAATATAGTGACATTATCGCCTGGTTGAATCTGGTTTAGCTTGACCGGCTCCGGTGCGAAGAGCCAGTCTCGCGGGAAATACTCAAGAAGGTCCCCTGCCGTCTCGACTCCTAACCGGGCGAAAGTCGTTGCCCTGGCCGGGCCAACACCTTTGAGGTATTGCACGGGCATCGATAGCTCTAATTTATTTGTGGAATAATTGGGTAATGAAGTCACCGGCGGCCTCTTGTCATTCCTGAAATCCATATTTACCAAGAAGACTTACAAATCTAACACTGCAAATCGAAGTTTGACTTATTTTGTTTTTTTTCTTTTTGTAGAGTATTAATTCCTGAACGCCGCTGTAACCTACCGGCGATATAATTAAGCCATCTTCGTTTAGCTGCTCAATCAGCCTCGGAGGTAATTCCGGCACGGCGGCTGTAACTATAATTCTGTCGAATTTGTGTTTTTGAGGCCAGCCGCAACTGCCGTCACCGACGTAAAACTCCACATTGTTAATGCCAAGCTCGCTTAGGATTTTCCGGGCTGATTCGGAAAGTTCGCCAAGGCGCTCGATAGTAAAAACCTTTTTCACCAGCTTACCCAGAACCGCTGTTTGATACCCGCTGCCTGTCCCTATCTCAAGTACCTGAGAGTCTGCGCTAAGTTTAAGCTTCTCTGTCATAAGAGCTACTATGTAGGGCTGAGAAATGGTTTGCTCATTGCCTATGGGAAGCGGCCTGTCGGAGTATGCCTGCGAGCGTACATTTGCCGGCACAAAAGCTTCTCGTCGAATATCCTCCATCGCCCTGAGGACTCTGATGTCTTGAATACCCCGGCCCCGAAGGTCTATATCAAGCATTTTTCTGCGTGCCCCGGTAAATTTATCTGTTTCCTCCGGCTTAATCATAACTTAAATAATGGCTTTTTTGGCCGAAATTTGCAAATCAATTTTCCTAAACCGAAACTCATTGTTAATACTTTACAAAATGGTAAAATATGGGAAACGTATATTAGGACAAACACTTAGTGACAAATCAGGCCGAAACAACCGACAATAGAAATAAGCCCGCAAATATGATGAAAGAAATTAAATGCCAATTAATCTGAACTTGCCGAAAAAACCAGGCCTTTTTGTAACAGGTATCGCAGATAATGTCGGAAAGACACTCATTGCCGGGGCAATTACTAAAATTTTAACTGATGCCGGTTTAAAGGTTGGAGTATTTAAGCCCGTAGCCACCGGCTGCCGGCGAAGCTGGGATGGACATATCGATAAAGACACCGAATTTCTCGCTTTTTTTGCAAAAACAAATCTTCCTTTAACTACTATTAGTCCTGTCGGTTTCCTTGGTTCCGGCGCACCGCTCGCTGCTGCCGCTTTCGAGAAGACGGTGGTGGACTTTCAAAAGATAGCTGATGCTTATAAAAAAATCTGCAGTGAAACCGATATGGTAATAATCGAAGGAATTAGCGGGATTAAAGTCCCGCTAACTGCTGAGTTTGACCTGTTGGATTTGGCGGAGGAATTCAAAATGCCTGTTGTTTTAGTTACTCCGCATAAGCAACAGACGATAAACCATACCCTGATGACCATAGATTGCATACGTTCACGCAATATGCAAATTGCAGGGGTCGTTGTAAACGGATATAAAGCTACCGAGTCAACGATGCTCGAAGAAACCACCGAGCTGATAATATCAAAATGCGGCGATGTGAAAGTATTAGCTACCGTTCCTTTCGATAATAGCGTGGATATCGAAGAACCAAATCTGGGTGAATTCATCATAGAGCCGTTAGCTCAGTGCGACTGGCGTAAAATAGCCGGGGTTAGAAAAATGAACCTCCCCGAATATTAGACGCAGAGATTTTTGGAAATAATTTTTGTTTATACAGTAAACTTCAGTATCATAAGATTAAGCAGGAAACTTGTATTAAGAACTTTTAAAGGGCCTAAGGAAATGGACAAACGAGACTTTGCTGAGAGACAACGTTACCTGATAAATATCAACACGATATCAACCCAGCAGCTATTCACCGATACTGTTATCATCGGAGCCGGCATTGCGGGACTCCGCGCCGCCATTGAAGCTGCCAGCAACCGAAATGTCATTGTTCTTTGCAAGGGCAGCCTCCGGGACAGCAATACCTGGTTAGCACAGGGGGGTATTGCTTCCGTCCTGTGCAAAGAGGATTCTTTTGAATCGCACATTGAAGATACCCTCAAAGCCGGTTGCGGAATTTGTGATGAAAAAGTTGTAAGCTTAGTGGTTCAACAAGCCCCCGAACTAATTCAGCAGCTCCTCGAATGGGGCATTAATTTTGATATGGAAAGTGGTGATATCGCAACTACCCTGGAGGGCGGGCACTGTCATCCTCGGATTGCTCATGCTCACGGTGATGAAACCGGCAGAGTCATAGCTCAGGGACTGATAAATAAGGTAAAAGAAAACCCCAAAATCAAGATTTTCCAGAACTTCTATACGCTTGATTTACTCACCGGCGAAGATGGTTCAGAGTGTCTTGGTATTATCGGTTTTGACAAAAGAGGTTTGCAGATAATATGGGCTGCCAATACCATTCTTGCTGCCGGCGGGACGGGGCGGTTGTATCGTGAAACCACAAATCCCGAAGTAGCTACTGCCGACGGACTTGCTATGGGCTACCGAGCCGGGGCGGTTTTGGCTGACATGGAATTTATGCAGTTTCATCCGACGACACTTTATATTGCAGGCGCTTCAAGAGCGCTCATTACAGAAACACTCAGAGGGGAAGGAGCCAAGCTGCTCGATGATACAGGATACCAGTTTATGAAAGATTACCACCAAGATGCTGAACTTGCACCCAGAGATATCGTATCGCGGGCTATACTCTCGCAAATGCTGAAAAACAAAACCACACATGTTTATCTTGATGTCCGGCACTTCGACAAGCAAAAATTTACAAAAAGATTCCCTCACATAGCTGAACTGTGTGAAAGTTTCGATATTGACGTAAGCCGGGAGTTGATTCCCGTAAGACCCAGCGCTCACTATATGGTTGGAGGCGTGAAAACCGACCAGTCGGCAAAAACGAACATCGCTAATCTCTACGCCTGCGGCGAAGTAGCTGCCACCGGCCTGCATGGGGCCAACAGACTCGGAAGTAACTCGCTGATTGAAGGACTCGTCTTCGGAAGGATTGCCGGCAGTCAAGCTGCAGGAAGCTCAGAAGCCGCTTCTGCGCATATCAGCCACCCCGCAATCGAGTTCCAAATTCCCCAGTCCGACCGGACTCGTCTCGATACAAAAGATATTACAAACTCTCTTAGAGCACTTATGTGGCGAAATGTGGGGATAATCAGAAAAGAAAGGCCGCTTCTCGAAGCTCAGGAAATCATCAATTTCTGGCGAAGATATGTTATGGATAAGACATTCGACAATCAGCAGGGCTGGGAATGCCAGAATATGCTAACCGTTGCAGGACTAATGGCTTATGCTGCAAAGCAAAGAAAAGAAAGCAGAGGCGTCCATTTCAGGAGCGATTATCCCGAGACCATCACGAATTTTGAAAAACACATTGAAATATCACGTCCAAAAATGGAAAAATAGGCAGAGCTTTTGTATAATATTCAGTAGCTATAAGAAGTTTAATCTCAGTTCTTTTAAAAAAGAGTGGGTTGGGCGGTCGCCCCGCACCTATTTTGCGTTTTGATTCCCAATCAGCGATGGTTGAGTTTTTTGGTTAAAAGAGGCCGGTATTACAAAAAGGGTATGGAAGCGTAAAATAGGTGCGGGGAGGAAAGTCCGAGCAGGACAGGGCACGGTGGTGGTTAACAGCCACCCGGGGTGACCCGCGGGAAAGTGCCGCAGAAAACACACAGCCGATGATTCCGATTCGTCGGGATACAGGCAATGGTGAAATGGTGCGGTAAGAGCGCACCGCGTTGTCGGTGACGGCAACGGCAGGGCAAACCCCACCGCCTGAAAGACCATATATGCTGTTGCTTTGCCCGAGCTATAACAGCGGGTAGGTCGCTCCTGTTTATACAGGGAGCCGGCTGGCAACGGTCGGTCAAGATAAATGACCGTCGGCTTGCACTTGAAGATTTATACTGCACCTATTTTATTTTTAGCCAGCAATAGTTGTGGGATTCGACAAAAGAAAAGATTTGATGTGCAGGTTTACAAAACTCGGCTTACAGACCCACTCTTTTTCTTATTTAGGGAATATTAACGGGGCTTGTTATACGCTCGGCAGATAATTTAGTCTTTGCCGGATTTATAGCCGGTCAACTCCAGGCGTTTCTTTAAAACGGAACCCAGCTTCATCTCAAGCGTTAAAATGTCTCTGTCAATTGTCATCCGGATTCTGCCCTTATCAAAACTTATATGCTCAAATTCCAAACCGTTTCTCTTATCAAGTTTTGCCGCCTCTGCAGGAGAAGCTTTTAATTTTTGTAAAGCGGCATTAAGGCCTTGATTGACAAGCCCCCGGCAGGTTGGGAATAGCTCGTTGTCAGAGGTAACTTCATCTATATCTTTGTGGAATGTGGTTAGGAAGTGTTTCAATATTGCTATCCGACTTGAATTTTCATTTGCATAGGGTTTATCGAGCACTTCTTTTTCTAATATAATATCGCTGTAAAATTCAGCTCTTGCCCACGGCTCGGCAAAGAGTGCTTTAGGTCTCTCATCGACGATAAAGAAATACTTTCGCCTGGCGGCTGCAGCATTTTCATCAAAGGCAACCAGCTTAAGCCATTGAGCATATCCTTTCTTTTTCTTTCCCGCTGATGCAATTACTTTCTGACTTTGACTTAACAGCTCGTATTTCGGCAAATTGATAACGGAAAGAACATCAGAGGCACTACTGCGTCCGAGTTCCACCTTATTGTAGTTTTCTATAAGCTGCTCCCTTGAAGGTGCCCCGGAAGGTGTTAGAAATTCTATCGCAGCGCAACCACCCATTAGCCAGTATGAAAAAACTACGGCTGAAAGTAACAAAATTTTAAATGACGTAGAAAAGCAGATTTCGATTTTTCGTGATTTCATCGTTCTTTCCAAATTTAGCTTCAAAAAAGCGCCTTGTTTTTCAATGGGGCATTAAGATTTACACCTCTTTATCATCAATCCAGCTCATCATTTTGCGAAGCCTCTTGCCTACACTTTCAAGCTGGGATTTATTGTCCTTTTCGTAAAGCTCATTGAACTTTTTCAATCCGCCTTGATATTCCTGGACCCATTCTTTGGCAAACTCTCCGGAGGTTATCTCGGATAGTATTTTCTTCATTTCTGCTCTGGTTTGTTCGTTAATAATCCTCGGGCCGCGTGTAAGGTCTCCATATTCGGCAGTATTTGAGATGCTGTACCTCATATAGTTTATACCGCCCTGATGGAGTAGGTCAACGATGAGCTTGACTTCGTGCATACATTCGAAGTAGGCAATCTCCGGCTGGTATCCGGCCTCGACAAGTGTTTCGAAACCCGCTTTGATAAGTGCCGTAAGCCCGCCGCAGAGAACGCACTGTTCACCGAATAAATCGGTCTCTGTCTCTTCTTTATAGGTGGTCTCGATAATACCAGCACGGCCCCCGCCTATCCCCGTGCCCCATGCAAGGGCAATATCTTTGGCATCACCTGTTGCATCCTGCTGAACTGCTACAAGGCAGGGAACGCCTCCGCCTTGCTCAAAGATGCTTCTGACAAGGTGCCCCGGACCTTTAGGTGCTATCATCACTACGTTAACATCGTCAGGAGGTACGATGTATCGAAAGTGGATGTTAAATCCGTGACAGAAACCAAGCGTCTGAGATGCTTTGAGATTACCGGCTATCTGCTCCTTGTAAATGTCTGCCTGCATTTCGTCCGGTACTGTTACAATAATCAAAGTCGCTCCGTCCATAGCAGTCTTTATATCCGTAGGCGAGAAGCCATGCTCTATTGCAAGATTGTAATTATCAGTTCCTTCGAGCTCTGCTATCTGCATAGTTATCCCGCTGTCGCGAAGATTCTGACTTTGGGCATGGCCTTGACTGCCATAACCAATTACACACACTTTCTTGTCCTTCAATGGTTCTAACGGTGCGTTTTTCTCATAATAAATATTAACGGCCATATCTTTATTCTCCTTCATTTATGCTGCAAAATCTAAAATTACGATTATTCCCAAACCCTTCTAAGGTTTAAAGAATTTTATTTTAAAAAAAGCTAATACATTTTCACCCATTATTGAAAAAGGGCTGACTAAAAGCTTAATACCGGTGCAATTATATTAAAACCTCTCAGTTCAGCAAGGAATTTATACAGCTTTATGTATGAGTTAATCTCAGAATATTCGTTCCAGATACCTGGGAAGGCCGGAGTGAAATTTCGATTAGCTCTTTGCCTGACGCGGCATCGCAATTGTTCCCGTTCTGGCAACGTTCTTTACCCCGTAGGGTTTGCAAACGTTGATAAAGGCCTCTATTTTCTCCTCAGGCCCGCTTATCTCTGCCGTTATAAATTTTTGGCCTATATCCACGACCTTTCCACGAAACATCTCAATTAGAGACTGAATCTCAGGTCTCTTTGCCGGAGGCGTAGATATCGTTATGAGCATCAGGTCTCTGGCTACAACCGGCTGGCCTACGAAGTCCTGGACCTTGACCACAGGAACCACCTTGGCTAATTGTTTTCTAACCTGCTCAACGACTTTGTCATCGCCTATCACGACTATTGTCATCCGGCTGAGTTTAATATCTTCGGTTCGTCCTACAACAAGAGAGTCGATATTGAATGCCCTGGCGGCGAACATTCCGGCCACCTGCGCCAGGACTCCGGGCTTGTTTTCGACTAAAGCACTGATTATATGTTTCATTTTTTTGCCTTTTTTTCCTATAACAATCACAACCTGTTTTACGCCATACTTTCCAGAATATCAAGCCCGCTCATCTCATCCAAGCTCTTACCCGCAGCGACCATTGGCCAGACGTTCTCTTCCTTCTCTACCCTGAAGTCAACCACGCACGGGTTTTTCTCTGAAAGCATCTGCTCTATTGCCTTCGGAACATCCTTTTTCTTATCAACTGTTATGCCCACCGCTCCAAGCGCCCTGGCAACTTCTGCATAATCGGGATTGGAAAGGTAACTTTTAGAATACCTCTTATTGTAAAAAAGCTCCTGCCACTGACGAACCATACCCATATAGGAATTATTTAAAATACAAACCTTAATCGGCAGCTTGTTCTCAACGGCTGTCCTCAACTCCGTCATTGTCATATTAAAGCTGTGGTCGCCGTCGATATCGATTACCGTGGCATCCGGTTTAGCAACCTGTGCTCCTATGGCTGCGGGAAGACCGTAACCCATTGTTCCAAGCCCGCCTGAAGTTAATAATCGCCTTGGCTTGCTGAATCTATAAAACTGAGCCGCCCACATCTGATTCTGTCCCACTCCTGTTGTAACAATCGCATCCCCGTCAGTCTGGTGATAAATCTCTTCTATTACGTATTGTGGTTTAATCGATGATGTATTGTTGTCATACCGGAAAGGAAATTTCTTCTTCCAATTTGATATTTTGTTAAACCATTCTTTTCTGGCTATATGTTTGACTTTCTCCGACAAAGCTGGAAGTATCTCTTTGGCATCACCAACAACAGGAATATCCACCTGAACATTTTTCGATATGCTTGAGGGGTCTATATCAACGTGAATTATCTTCGCATTCGGAGCGAATGATTTTACTTTACCTGTTACCCTGTCGTCAAAACGTGCTCCGACTGCAATCAGCAGGTCACATTCCTGAATAGCGTAATTCGCATAAGCGGAGCCGTGCATACCGGGCATATCGAGCGATTCTTTCTCGTGCTGGTCGTAAGCTCCCAGAGCCAAAAGTGTCATTGTTACCGGTAAATTGGCTTTTTTCGCAAATGTCCGCAACTCATCCGCGGCATTGGCGCTTATAACTCCTCCACCGACGTATAACACCGGCCTTTTGGATTTATTGATGGCTGCCGCCGCTTTGGATATCTGTCTTGAGTGTCCTTTTGTGCGTATCTTATAGCCGGGCAGCTTTATCTTATCTGACTTATCCGGCACGCAGCGGGCAACCTGGACGTCAACCGGCATATCTACCAATACCGGGCCGGGACGACCTGTTGACGCAATATGAAATGCCTCGCGTATCGTCCGTGCAAGGTCTTTTACGTCTTTGACTATGCAGTTATATTTCGTAACCGGTCTGGTTATGCCGGTGGTATCGGCTTCCTGAAATGCGTCATTACCTATCAACTCCGTTCTGACCTGGCCGGTAAGCGCAACCATCGGTACCGAATCCATCATTGCCGTTGCCAATCCTGTAACAAGATTGCATGCACCCGGACCGCTCGTCGCAACCACAACCCCAACCTTACCGCTGGCTCTGGCATAAGCATCCGCCATATGGCAGCCGCCCTGCTCGTGACGTGGGATAACAAAATTGATTGGTGCATCATACAATCGGTCAAACAATGGAAGAACAACGCCCCCAAGATAACCGAACATCGTATCGACACCCTGCTCGATAAGGGTATCGACAATAATTTGTGCGCCTGATTTAATAGAAGATTTGCCGGACGAACCGGCAGAAGTGCCTTTTTTGGAAGTCATCTTTAAAACCTTTCCTGATAAACATATTGTTATTCCGGTTAATTACAGTTTTACGACCTGATTTAGCTTGCCAACTGCTTTTAAGCCCAAAAACAGCCGCCGAAAGCTAAAGGTACGGCCTTACCATAATCCCATAACCATCTCAAAACTGAGATGTCTCAAGATTGTATCTGTGCTGCGTCCACACAAATACATACAAATTCTACAAAACCAATATCTCCCTGTCAAACATTTTCGAGAAATTATCCGGGATGTCCAGGGAATATCGTATCCTTTTCTTCAGTATTACCGGAAGGATTTACTCATAATTCCGATAATATAGGTGTTTTTACGGAATCAATCGCTATTTACTTGTGGTTTCAAAATCTTTGAGCCAGGCATCGAGTAAATTCAACTCTTCCGCCTGGATTAAAGAGAGCTGGACTAATTTCTCATAGCACAGCCGCAGATTATCTCCGATTTTGCCAACGCCGGCTTCCAGTTTCAGCTCATCGATTTTTTCACAAATCTCACAGTTATGAAGATAGCCCGGAATCTCATCACTGAAATCTTTCAGTAAATTATGTTCATTGCGCCTTTGTTTAACCGTTGGACTTGTATATAGAATTGACCAACCATTGATATGTGCGATTCTCCGGGCAACAAAGCTGCGCCAGATATCCGTCATCCTGAAGGAACAATATGCCGGCAAATACAG
Organism: Phycisphaerae bacterium; assembly: GCA_030604525.1. Lineage (GTDB taxonomy): Bacteria > Planctomycetota > Phycisphaerae > Sedimentisphaerales > Anaerobacaceae > JAUVVQ01. The sequence goes on from JAUVVQ010000002.1 coordinate 34,211, forward strand.
CAACTGGAATGCCTCTTTCCACCAGGCGGTATTCTGACTGTTAAACGGACATAGCGTCCCCTTGCCGACTGCAATCTGCACATCTGGTTTAAATGTTTGCGGTAAAGGTGAAGTCAGACGATATACCGCATCGAGGTCCGGGTTATCATCGGCCAATCCCTGCTGAATGGGGCAATCTGCCTGCCTGATGGAAAGAGACTCCAAAGGCGGCGTCTTATCCCGCAGATGTTCGAGCGGAAAGCCCCTCGGCCAGATGTTCTCATCCGTAAAATAGCGGTATATATTGACCCAGCCGGCATTATCGATAACCGCAACTTTCTGCCTTCGGCTGCGCTGCCCCCAGAACTGCTCTGACGGTATATTATCATCGTCGGTCTCAAGTATTATCTTAGCTCCGCTTCTCATCGCAAGAAGATAACCGATATTTTTACGGGCATAATGCCTCGTTGGACACTTCCTGGCAAACTCCAAACCAGTCTCAAGCTGCTCATCCAAACCGTAGAAATCACAACCCTCGATATGGAAATCGGCGGGACTGCCCTGGTCGCCGATTACGATGAAATGAAAATTATTCTCAAGAGCGCCGTTGGCCAATGTCTTGAGAGCTTCGGTCTCTGATGCGATTGACGTCACCACGATAGCGGTTTGCGCTTCCATAAATCAAACCTTTCCTCGAACTCAGAGTTTACCTGAAAGGCGTTTTTTGAATAACCGAAATAAATTAACAAATGAATCTGCAATCACGCCCAGATTCACATTCTTACTGGGTACCTTGTAGTGTATCGGCACTTCGGCTATCCGCAGATTACGACAATAGGTCTTAATCTCTGTCTGGAAAAAATGGCCTTTGGATTGAATCCCCTTATCCAATACCATTTGCAGTGCATCTTTCGTAAACAGCTCAAATCCGCTGGTCATATCCTGAAGATTTGTGCCAAGCAGAATATTGCTCACAATACTTCCGAAGCGACTTAAAAGATAACGGCTGATTGGCCCCGACTCAAAATCTCCACCTTTGCAGAACCGGCTGCCGAATACACAATCATATCCCTGTGAGAGCTTCTCGAAAAACTGCGGAATCTCCACCGGCTGATGACTGAATCCCGCATCTATCTCAAGTATCAACTCACAATCAGCTTTCAATGCCTCGCGGTAGCCCCGAACATAAGCGTCAACTACGCATTTATTCCCAGGCGCCCATATTACTTCCAACTCCGCAATGCTACCTGCCTGTTCCTTTAGCAAATCTATTGTTCCATCGGTGCAGCTCTTATCTAAAACCGCAAAGAACCTGACCGACCTGAAACCCCTGCATTGCTCCAGAACCGCATTTACAAAATCAACCACTGTCGATTTCTCATTTGCCATCGGACAAACTATTCCAAGGGCCTTCTCGGCTAATTCCCTCTTGACGCCTTCTGTTTCAATATCGCTCATTGCTTCTTTTATCTTTCCCTTAAGAAACGCTGTATCTCTATATCCGTTTAACGTTGGTAATCAGTGTATATAAAAACAAATATCGGAGCAATTAAAAACACATCTATACATTGAAGAGAGGATTTGATTCCGTCTATGGATTCATAGATTCCTCTCTGCTCTTTTGCTTTTGGATAAGCCGGCCAACATATATATCACAAAGACGACAGCAATCCCCGAGGTACTGAGTAAAATCTCACCTGTTGTGAAATCTTTGTGCAGAATCTCTGAAAACAGCTTCATAAACAGGAGAAAAGCTGCTGGGACAGCCAGAACGGAAACCGCGCGTTTTAGGAGAGATGAATTGCCTGAAAACCGCTGACTGATATGTCGAATCCATAACAACGTAAAAACCGAATATGACAATAAATAAAATAAAGTATCAGTGACAGGAAAAAGTTCCGCAACATTTACTTTCGTAAGGTTTGCCAGGGAGAAAATTGATATCCCAGCGAGAATAACCGCTGCGGGCCGGGAAGTGAAAAATGATAATACAAGCAAACTGACTCCGATTCCAGCCAGGTCAGCCATAAAATCATACACATCACAAGTTCTTCCCACATAAGATTGAAGCCATTCATCAAAGGCTCCATACCATACCACCACCAGAAGAAACCACCAAACCTTCGGCTTAGACCAGGCCACTTTCGTATCCCCATCGATAGCCCACCAGAGCAGAAAACCCAAAACCAGATATGCGACGAAATGAAGCACTTTATCGGACGGTTGAACCCTGGCTAAGAAATATAAAAATCTGTCTAACGGCAGATGCGTCAGTGTAAAAATGGTTAGCCAATAAAGTATCAATATGACACAAGCCAACCTGTTACTGATTTTAAACTTCATTCAAACCATCCGAAATCTAATTTGCTTTTAATCCCTGCAAACCCGATAATATATCGTTTCATAACAAAAAGAACTTTATGGTTTCCAAAATCATTTTTATAAAAACAGGTTTATGCGTGAAGAAATCCGTCAAAATTATGCTTTGCTAAATAGTAAATTTCCTGGGCTATTACAAGCTTTATTTGAAGGTCGTTACAACTTTGAAATCTCTTTTTTACTGAGTTTCCGCTTCAATTTGGGCGAAATATATCAATAAGTATAGCTCGTAAGTTATTATATAACCTACTCGTTACAATCGAAGCTGCAGAAGTTTTTGGTTAACTGCGAAATTGATTCATTTTAAAAAACATTCATTGCTTATATTTTGTATAATAACTATGAGCTGGCAGCTAATAATCTTGTTGGAGGATGCAAAAAAATGAAATCTTTAAAGCCATTCGCAGTTTTCTTTATCATAATCCTGACTGCCTTACCGCTTCCTGGTTTTGCACAAGTCAGCGGGGAATTCTCACTTCCGCAGAATACAAGAAGAAATGTTCGGAGTCGCTCTTTACCATTGAAAGTGGTCCAGCTAACCGAGCCGAATCTGGCGGGGAACGTCAGTCTTGAAAAGGCCCTGGCGGAGCGAAGAAGTGTCCGGGAGTTCAACGAAAAAAAGCTGAGCTACAAGCAAATAGGGCAATTGGCCTGGGCAGGTCAGGGGATAACAGATACCAACAGGGGTTTTAGAACAGCTCCTTCTGCCGGTGCCGTATATCCGCTAACTCTCTACATTGCAACTGATGAGGGTATTTTTACGTACAATCCGCAAGAGCATACTTTGCAGCAGTTTGTGCAGGGCGGTATAAGCAATCAGCTCGCCAAAGCTGCATTCAGTCAAAATGCTGTCGCTGATGCCCCCTGTAATATTATTATAGCCGGCTCTGTAAGAAAGCTTGTTATGAAATATCAAAACGCAGCCAGAAGATATATGTTCCTGGAAGCTGGCCACGTCGCACAAAATATCCTCCTGGAGTCAGTAAGTCTGGACCTGGGTGCTGTTCCTATCGGCGTTTTTAATCTGGATGCAGCTCGGCGAATATGCAGAATGCAAAGAGATATGGAGCCGCTTTATATCATACCCGTAGGATATCCCGCTGAAAAATCCGCCACTCCAAAGCAGGAAGCTAAAAGGACATCCCCGGGGGGGAACGCCTTTGGCCTCAAAACAGTCGTCTTAATTGTCGCCAGTAAAAACTTTAATGAAATGGAGCTTCTGCAAACTCAAAAAGCTATTGCCGATACCGGTATTAATACACTTATTGCCAGCTCTAAAACCGGCGTTATTATGGGTATGTCCGGAAGAAGAACTCATGCTGATATGAGTATAGATAAAATCAATGTCGACGACTTCGAGGCAATTGTTTTTATCGGAGGTCCGGGAGCTCAGGAATATTTTTTCAACCCCACAGTCGAAAGAATTATTAAGCAAGCGGATGAAAAAAACATAATTATCGGCGCTATTTCCATTGCTCCTGCCCTGTTAGCAAGGGCCGGCATCCTAAACGGCCACAACGTTGCCGCTGCGCCTTCTCAAAAATCGTTCCTCGAAACAGCCGGAGCTAAATTTACCGGCAGTTTTATCGAAAAAGATGGAAATATAATAACCGCAGCCAGGTCGCAGGACGCTGTCAGTTTTGGAAAGACCATCGCAAATGCTGTCAAACCGCCTTCCCCCAATACTAATCCTCTAATGCAGTACCGACAGCAACAAATAAACCAACAGCAACAAATGAATCAGCAAAACCAAATGTATCAACAACTCTTCAACCCGTAAAGAAACAAGCAATGAGTCCTTTTAATAATATCGGTTAGTTATAGGAAGCCGCCTGTCCCTGCCGAGTGCTCTCGGTGTGATTTTTACCCCGGGCGGACTCTGGCGACGCTTATATTCATTTGCGTCAACCATACGGATGACTTTACGGACAACTTCTGCATCGATGCCCTCTGCGATAAGCTCTTTCGCTGATTTGTTCTCTTCTACATATCCTTGCAGAATCCTGTCGAGTAAACTGTAATCCGGAAGAGAGTCAGTATCTTTCTGATTAAAGCTTAACTCCGCACTCGGAGCACGTCTGATAACGCTTTCGGGAATCAATTGGCTGCCGGATTTTGCATTTATATGCTCTGCGAGCTTATAAACCAGGGTTTTGGGTACGTCTTTTAAGGGGCTGAACCCGCCCGCCGTGTCACCATAAAGAGTCGCATAACCTACCGCACTCTCACTCTTGTTGCCGCTGGTTAGAACCAGCCCGCCCATACTGTTGCTGAGTGACATAAGAATATTCCCGCGTATCCTCGCCTGCAGATTTTCAAAAGCAATACTTTCTTTATCCCATCCTTCAAACACCGCAAGCGAATTATCAGATGCTTCGAGTATATCGTCTATAGGAATCGTCAGAAACTCAATCCCTAAATTCTCCGCCAGTTGATTTGCGTCAGCTATCGTCTCGGAACTGTTGAACCTGGATGGCATCGTAATACCGATAACTTTCCTAGCACCTAATCCAGCGGCTGCTATACAAACGCTTACCGATGAGTCTATCCCTCCGCTAAGCCCTAATAAGACCTTCTCGAATCCGTTTTTGCGAACATAATCCCGCACACCCAGAACCAGCGCCTGATATACCTCATCGACGGGACCACTCGGCTCTTCTCTGGCTGAATCTACCGGCTTTACTTTAACGCCGTCTTCCGTACTGATAATATCAGCAATAAGCAAATCCTCGCGGAAAGCTGCCGCTGTCGCTGCAATCTTCCCGCTCGAATCTGCTAAAATGCTCCGACCGTCAAAAACCAGCTCATCCTGACCTCCGACAAGGTTGCAGTAAGCAACGGTGCTATTAAATTCCTTTACGCAGTTTATAATACTTTTCTTCCTTGCTTCCGTTTTACCCAGATGAAATGCTGAAGCGGAAATGTTTACAAGCACTTCAAAAGGACCCACCTCTTTGAGAAACTCCTTCAGCCTTGCAATCTCCAGAATATCATAGCAGATAGTAAGAGCAATCTTCAAACCGCCCACTTCTATCAATACCGGCTTGCTGCCGGCTTTGAAATACTTCCTTTCATCACTGACACTATAATGGGCAAGCAACCTCTTGCGGTAAACCTCTTTTATCTTTCCTGCCTCCAGCACCGCTGCGGAATTATATAATGACCCTTTATAGCTTTCAGGGAAACCTGCAATTATCCTTGTTTCCGGGCAGTCAGCAGCCAGTTTTTCCACAGATGCTCGGTTATCCTCTACAAACTCCTTCTTCGAAAGCAAATCTTCAGGCGGATACCCGCATGTTGCCAGCTCAGGGAAGATTAGCAGGTCAACATCAGCTTCTACAGCCCGGTTATAACAATCGACCATCCGGCTGACATTGCCCGCCAGGTCGCCAACCACCGCATTAATTTGTCCTAACCCAATCTTCACTTGAAAACTCCCAAATCCGGCTTGAAATATTGACTAACTAATCAGCATCATATAGACCACTTGTTCCTGACACAAGTTTTTTTGCATGCCCTATTAAAATTCGAATTATAATCAACCTTTGAAAAGGATGCCCGAAAAAGCCGAAAACTGTGAAATGTTTTACAAATTGACAATCGAGGTTTAAAATACGCTAAGTAAATTCTTTACCCGGACGATGAGTAACATACGTACACAAAAGCAGGGGGGAAGTTAAAGGGCACAAATTTAATCTTAACGTTCGAGAAATAACCCTTTATTTTTTTCTTTAGCATTAGCTCTATTGTTCAAATACCCCCAAGGGGAATCGAACCCCTGTCTCCAGAATGAGAATCTGGTATCCTGGGCCACTAGACGATGGGGGCAAATTAGTTGCCAGTTGACGGTCGTCAGTTGTTAGTTAACTGTTGTTATTTATGTTTTTTATCAAGGATGTTATCATTCTACTGATTTGTTCTGTTTCATCAATAAGATTAGCTGCTTTTTTATTTGTTAAATAAGTCAGTTGTTCCGAAATTATTAGTTGCGTGACAAGCTCTGCACCGCTGCCGAGAGATATATACAAAAACTGCCTATAGTCATTATTCCCAAATCTCCCGAATCCTTCGGCGATGCTGGATGGTATTGAAACAGCAGCACGCCGCATTTGAGATGTTAGCTCATAAATTTCCTCTTTCGGAAATTGTTTTGTGATGGAATAAATATTTTTGACAAGAGCAATACTTCGCTGCCAAATCACAAGGTCTTTATAACTTTTTATTTTCGCTTTTTGCAACTACCAACTAACAACCATCAACTGATTATTAGCGGCGGTTGGATTCGAACCAACGACCCTGGGCTTATGAATCCCATGCTCTAACCAACTGAGCTACGCCGCCAAAACGAAATAATACTATCGAATCACCTTGGCCATTGCAAGAAAATTTGCTTTGTGTCGATGGTATTTAGCTTCCGATTGCTTTACTTTCTGCCTTGCCTTCGTCCTCGCTGCCGGTTCATTGCTTAAAGATATAAACGCCGAAAATAACCCTAACGTTTTAAGACTCAGACAACTCGTTTTCGAAGAATAGCAAAACCCCGACCATTGGGTAAGCGCACTAAAAAAACTCGGATACAACGCCGCAAAGTATATCCGCTCAGTCGCAAAAGAAGAAAACCTGTCTTTCGCCTGGAAAATATAAGCAGGATTTCAAAAAAACCGCTGCTGCAAAATGCACCGCGGGGCATATACAGGCCATCTGCCTGCTTGAATTGATTCTATTTTCGGTAGCCTTTAATTTAACATCGGCTCAAGCCAGCCTTTGAAAAACGCCTCGACCCCTTTCCGGGAGTTATCTTTACCCCATTGGCATTGGGCAATTACTCCACCTTGTCCATCATCCAAAGCAGGCCTCAGTTGCATCACGTCCCGGCGAATATCATCCTCCACTCCGAGAGCAGACGGATATTGTCGGTTCATCCCGCCCCAGAAAGTTATCTTTCCCTTGTATTTCGATGCCAGCGTCTCAATGTCCATCGAGAAAAGCTGACTATTTATCGCATCAATACCAACCTCAACCAAATCTCCGAATATCGGCTCAACATTCCCATCCGTATGGAAGAAAGCGAATTTTTTCGCCTCGTGAATAATCTCGCAATAATCTTTATATAGCGGCTTGAAAATCTCACGCCACGTCTGCGGGTTAATAAGAAGCTTCTTTGCACCGCCCCAATCGTCCATAAAGAATATACCATCGACATCCGACGCACACCAACCTCTTATATCCTCGATATAAAACTCGTGTATCATCTCCAACAGTTTGCGGAATTCCTTGCTGCCGTACCCAATATCCAAATACGCATTTTCAGAGCCGCGCAAAAACTGAAGTCTCTCAAAGGGCCTCGCTGTTACTTCTGAAAGCATAAACTTTTCACTCGACTCACACATTTTGTTCACATAAGAAAAATCACGCTTTTTAATAACCTCCCACGGTAGTTTAAAGTTACCTAATTTGCCCAGGTCGCTAAGCACCGGCTTCTTAACTTCTCCTATAAATCCTGCTTCTTTAACATACCAGAGACTGCCCCATTCATCTATATGACTGCCCGGATACGACCCTGTCTTGTGCATCGGCAAGGCACTGTCAGAATTTAGCTGACAGTATGCCGTATCCGTGGGATATTTTGACAAAAGAAATTCCACATCCGCCTTTGAGCAGGATATCGTATCTATATTTATCCATAAATCCCTTGGCACTCTCTCTGGATTGGAGAAAGTAAGCGTTTTCCTGACTCTTTGGTAACCTGTCATAAATAGCTTCAAGACCTTTGAACTTTTTCAAACCCTTTTGTTACATTTTGATTAGCAGAATCAACGCCGGCTTTTCTTGTATCTCGAAAAATCTCAACTCGTTTAAACAACCGTCTTTTTATTATACCTCACAGAGAAGGAAAAATTGAGACCTAAATCAATTACCTTTTTGCTTCAGGCCTTATTCAAATATCCGGCAATCGTTTCTTATTGTTTGACAAACTTATCTTTCTTTAGTAACATCTTCTTTTCCCGCATACCGGGAAACTGTTACAAACTAACTATCGAATAAAACACAAGGAGTTATAAGGTAAAGTGATAATGGAAATTAGACCATTTAAAGCTTACAGATACAACAATGAAACCGTGGGGGACGCAAGCACCTGTATAGCACCACCTTACGATGTTATCAGCCACTCTGAGCAAAAGCAGCTTTACGAGAAAAACAAATACAACATAGTCCGGTTGATAAGAGGTAAAAAAAACAAGGACGACAACAATAGTAAAAACCAGTATACAAGAGCTGCAGAACACCTCAAATCCTGGATTGAAGAAGGAATTTTAAAACAGGACAGTGCTGAGACCATATACGCCTATGTGCAGGATTATAAAATCAAAAATATAAGCTTCCAGCGCAAAGGTTTCATCGCCTTGGTGAAAATCGAGGACTTCGGGAAAAACATAAAACCGCACGAGACTACTCTCGATGGACCCAAAATTGACAGATTAAATCTTTTAAAAGCGACAAAGGCACAATTAGGACTTGTCTTTATGCTCTATCACGATGAGAAACAAACTGCTGATAATGCAATCGAAAAAGCACAAAAAAATCAACCCCTTATTGACTTCGCCGACCAGCAGAACGTAAGACACAGATTGTATGCTTTCAGTCCCGGGCAAGATGTAAAGAGTGTCACAAATATGATGAAGGACAAATCCTGCATCATCGCAGACGGCCATCATAGGTATGAAACGGCGCTGGAGTACTATAAAGAAACTAAAGACCCGGCTGCCAAGTATCAGATGGCGGCTTTCGTCAATACTTTTCATAAGGGACTCGTCATCCTGGCTACACATCGCCTCGTGAAAAATCTCAAGTACCTTCGATTCCATAAATTAATCACATATCTCCGAGAAGACTTCGATGTAACTAAATTCGAGTTTGATTCCGAAAATGCTAAAGCGGATGCCAGGGAGAAAATGCTCGAAAAAATGAAACAAGAATACGAAAATGACAAAAACGCTTTCGGCATCTATGCTACTGATGGAAGCTTTTATGTCGCTGTACTCAAAAATAAAAACATTATGCAATCCATCGCTTCTGAGAAAAGCCCTGCATGGAGAGCACTCGATGTTTCTGTTCTCCACAAAGCAATACTCGAAAACCTCTTAAATATTGATGAGCAAAGACTCTCCAGCGGTGAATATATTGAGTATGTAAAAGATACGCTTGGTGCTGTAAAGAAATCAATCGCTCAGGTCGATGCACAAAAAAACCAAATCGCTTTTTTGATGAATCCACCGAAGATTGAACAAATTGAAATGGTAACGAGTGCCGGTGAAAAGATGCCTCAAAAGTCAACTTACTTTTTCCCGAAAGTTTATTCCGGCTTTACAATTAATAAAATATAACTTTTTAAGGAGTGGAAGAATGGTAGATTGGAAAAAACCTCCCAGATTATTTATCCCGGGTCCTGTAAAGGTTAACGATGATGTCTTAAAACAGCTGGCAAGACCAACTCTCGGACATCGTGGAAAAGAGTATGCTCAGCTTCAAAAAGAAACCGTCGATATGCTGAAAAAGCTGCTCTACACTGAGCAAAACGTTTTTTTATCTACATCTTCCGCCTCCGGAATTTGGGAAGCTGCAATTCGGAACTGTGTTGACTTTGATGAAACGGTGCTGGCCACATGCTGCGGTGCTTTCAGTGGTAAATGGGCACAAGTCGTCGAAAGCTGCGGAAGAAAAGTCGAACAGCTCGAGGTTGATTGGGGGAAGGCCATTACAACGAAGATGGTCGATGAGAAACTCTCAACGGGTAAATATGCCGCTGTCACTATCGTTTATAACGAAACAAGCACCGGGCTGACTAATCCTGTATATGAAATAAGCAAAATGATGAAGGAAAAATATCCCGACGTCCTCATCTTCGTCGATTCTGTAAGCGCTATGGTGGGACTGCCTCTGCATTTCGATGACCTCGGCTGGGATATAACTTTCGCCTCCGTTCAAAAAGCTTTTGCTATACCGCCGGGATTTGCAGTCGCCGCCGTCAGCGAAAGAGCTATGGAAAAAAGCAAAAACGTCAAAAACAAAGGTTACTACTTTGACTTCCAGCAGATTGCAAAAAAAGCTGAAAAAAACCAGACTCTATCCACCCCGTCTATACCACACATTATGGCGCTTCACTATCAGTGCAAGAAGCTGCTCGAAGAAGGAATGGAAAACGTCTGGGAACGACATAAGAAAATGGGTGATTTCCTAAGAAGCTGGGCAAAAGAGAAATTCGACCTTTTCGCAGATGAAAAATTTGCCTCAAACACCCTGACGGCCGTTAAAAACACTAGGGGTATAAATGTTGCACAGACTATCGATGCTATACAGCAAAAGCACAACACCATATTCGGAAATGGCTACGGCAATTTAAAGGAAAAATCCTTCCGAATCGCACATATGGGCGATATTACCATTGATGATTTAAAAGAGCTTGTCGGCTGGATAGAAGAAGAAATCGAGTAAATAGCGACGAAGCGGTAAGAGAATTTGCTTTTTCAACCGATAGAAATCGGCCAAAAAACTTGCGGGGCGATTCTGTATACTAAAAAGCGTTTAACATTCTTTTACCACAAAAAATATTTGCCTGACCGAACACCTGTGTAATAAAATCGTAGAGGAATTAAACCCTTTGCAATGTGTCATATTTCCGAACTGGAATTTTTTTGATTAAGTATTAAGGAGACTTAACTAATGCTAAAGCTAAATAATGTAAAAATGTCTACGGCGGGGTATTTTCTGATTTCAGCTTTTCTTCCGCTTTGTATTCTCTCCGCACCACGGCTGGCAACCGCCCAGGACACCGAAAGCATTAATGTCCTAAAGCAAATGGGGAACACCTTTGCAAAAATCGCCGAAGATGCTTCTCCCGCTGTCGTAGGTATTGAAGTTGAAAGAACTGTAACTTATACTTATACCTCTCCTTTCGAGGGATCTCCGTTTGGAGAACCTTTTAACCCCTTTGGGGACGATTTATTCGGAAGATTGTTCCGTCGACGTTCACCGCAAGGGCGCTCCCCGCAAAGAAAACAAAAACAAGCGGCAAAGGGCTCCGGATTTATCATCTCGCCGGATGGATACATCCTTACAAATAATCATCTCGTCGGAGAAGCCGATAAAGTTACCGTAAAACTACAGGGAGCTCAATCCATCGAAGCGAAAGTAATCGGTGCCGACAAAGAGTCAGATGTCGCTGTCATTAAAATTGACAAAGAAGATCTGCCATACCTTAAATTGGCGGATTCCGACAAAATCCAGGTGGGCGAATGGGTCTTGGCTATCGGTAACCCCTTTGGCTTAAGCCATACCGTCACCGCAGGCATCGTAAGCGCAAAAGGAAGAAGTGATATAGGCCTGGCTGCTTATGAGGATTTCATACAAACTGATGCTGCTATTAATCCGGGAAATTCCGGCGGTCCTCTACTTAGTCTGGATGGTAAAGTCGTCGGTATGAACACCGCTATTATCGGTTCCACCGGAAACATTGGTATCGGACTTGCTATACCTATTAATATGGCAAAACAGATCTATAAGCAGTTCATCGAAACAGGAGAAGTCGTTCGCGGATATCTCGGTATTTATATGAACGAGCTTACTCCAGCTTTAGCAGAAGCGATCGGCCTTGAAGGCACAGAGGGAGTCGCTATCTCACAGGTTATTGCTGATTCTCCTGCTGAGGATGCCGGATTAAAGCACAACGACGTAATCATCGAATTCAATGGGAAAAAAGTTCAAAAAGCAAACGAATTAAAAAATCGTGTGGCTGTTTTAACGCCGGGCACAAAGATTGAACTCGTCGTCCTCAGAGACGGAAAGAAGAAAACAATCACCGTCGAACTTACAAAAAGACCCCAACAGCCCCAACTCACTGCTGCAAAATCCGATGCCTCTGAATTGCTCGGCATCAATGTCCAAAACATCACTAAAGATTTGGTCGAAAGACTCGGGTTAGAAGGCTTATCCGGAGTAGTCGTAAGCGATGTCCAGCCCGACTCTATCTCCGCTCGAGCGGGTATAAAAACAGGGATGGTCATACAGGAAGTAAACAGAAATAAAATTAATACTACAAAAGATTTTTATACGGAAATTGAAAAGGTAAAAAAAGGCGATAATGTCCTGCTTCTGATTTACAATGGTACTTACAGCCAGTTTGTTGTTTTATCTTTGCCGGAAGATTAAAAATTCTAAAATAAACTATTAAAATACCTCAATAACAGGCCAACAGCCACAATACTGTTTGTCTGTATGCTTTTTCTGTAACGGAAGTGAAAAATTTAACTGCTTGCCTTCTGCATCCTGAAAAGTTATAATACCTCCCCTGTAAAATGTGTAATTCAATTGGGCAGTCTGTCGATAAGGGCTGCCCAGAATTTTGTGAAATTCAGTTTATTAGGGAATTATAAAATGGCTTGTAATCTGGCTATTGCAGGTGTAACCGGGGCTGTTGGTCAGGAATTTCTCAAAATCCTCGAACAGCGTGACTTCCCTTTTGACTCCTTGAAAATGCTCGCAAGCAGCCGTTCTGCCGGCAAAAAATTCAAATTCAAACGAAAAGAATATACCGTTGAGGAATTAAGAAAGAACAGCTTCAAAAACATCGATATCGCTCTGTTCAGTGCCGGTGGCGAAAGAAGCAGGGAATTTGCTCCTGCCGCCGTCGAGGAGGGTGCGGTGGTTGTCGATAACTCCTCCGCATTCAGAATGAGCCCGGATATTCCATTGGTTATACCAGAGATAAACCCGCAAAAAATAAAAGAACATAAAGGTATAATTGCGAATCCAAACTGTTCCACCATTGTCGGTATAGTTCCCGTCTGGCCACTCCACAAAGCAAACCAGCTAAAAAGAATGATTGTAAGCACTTACCAGGCCGCAAGCGGAGCAGGGACTTCCGCTATGATGGAACTCGAAAATCAGTCAAAACAGCTCCTCGAAGGCAAGGAGCCAACCTGCAAAGCGTTCAAGTACCAGATTGCATTTAATATTTTCTCACACGATTCGGACATTGGACCGAATGGTTACAATACCGAAGAGATGAAAATGGTTAACGAAACTCACAAAATCTTCGACACTGCCGATATTGGAATCACCTGCACTTGCATACGTGTCCCTGTTTTCAGAACTCACTGTGAAAGTATAAATCTGGAGTTCACCGACCCAATCTCACCTGAACAGGTAAAAGATTTGCTCAGCACCGCCCCGGGCGTCTCCTTAATTGATGACGCTGAAAACAATCGATTTCCAATGCCCGTTGATGCCACTGGAAAAGACGATATTTTTGTCGGGCGTATCAGGCAGGATGAGTCTGTTCCCGATAAAAGAGCCATAAATATTTGGGTGGCCGGTGACCAGTTAAGAAAAGGAGCTGCTCTCAACGCAGTCCAAATCGCTGAAAAACTGCTTTAAATAGGCAAATGACCCTGCGAAAAATCAAGCTCACTATAGCTTACGATGGAAGTGATTATCACGGCTGGCAAAAGCAGCCCGGTCAAAAAACCATACAGGGACTGCTTACCGAAGCCGTAAAAAAACTTACCGGCTCAAATATCGAAATCGCCGGGGCCAGCAGAACCGATGCGGGCGTCAGCGCATTAGGACAGGCCGCTTCTCTCGAAATTGATTCTCGTATCCCCGCAAAAAACTTCCCTAAAGCCATCAACGATAAACTGCCTCGAGATATCATTGTAACCGACGCCGAACAAATGCCGCCTGATTTCGATATAATAAAGGCCGTGAAAACCAAGCTTTACCGATATTCAGTTTACAACGGAAAGAAAAGACCCGTCCTTCACATAAAACACTGCTGGCATATCCCCGCAAAGCTCGATATAAGCTCAATGGAAACAGCGGCAAAACACCTGCTTGGCAAAAAGGATTTCAAATCATTCGCCGCCGCTGCTGACAAAAGAAAGACTACCATCCGAACCATCTTCCGATGTGATATAACCTATGAAAACCAATGGCTTTACTTTGATGTTGAAGGTGACGGCTTTTTGTATAATATGGTCAGAAACATAGTTGGCACACTTGTCGATGTCGGTCGGGGAAGAATAAAACCGGATAATATAGAAAAAATCCTAAAAGCAAAAGACCGAACCGCTGCCGGCCAACTCGCACCTGGGCAAGGCCTCTGCCTTATGTGGATTAAATACGATTAAAAAAATCAGGTGATATATTGAAAATTGTCCATATAATAACAAGGTTAATCCTCGGCGGAGCGCAGGAGAACACACTCATTACCTGCAAACTCCTCGCTGAACGCGGACACGATGTTACTCTAATAACCGGACCGGCTCTCGGACCCGAAGGCGAACTTTTCAACCGGGCAGAACAGGAGAATTATAAAGTAAACACCATTGACGAAATGATTCGTGCCATCCACCCTTATAAGGATTTCATCAGCTACATCAAAATCAAAAACCTGCTCAAAAAACTCCAGCCGGACATTGTCCACACCCACTCCGCAAAAGCCGGCATCCTCGGCAGATTTGCCGCAAATGCTCTCAAGAAAAAATCGCAAAACAATCTGCCGGTTATCATCCACACCATTCACGGACTGGCCTTCCACCCTTACCAGAGCCAATGGCTTAATAAATTCTACATAGCAATCGAGAAAACCGCCGCTAAACGAACCGACCACTTCATCAGCGTTGCTGATGCTATGACAAAGCAGGCCATCGCAGCAGGCATAAGCTCACCCGAAAAATATATCACCGCTTACTCTGCCATTGAAGAAGAACAATTTCTCGAAACCGTCCCGCTGGAACAAATAAAACAGTTCCGGGGCGAATATCAAATCCCTGATGACGCCGTTGTCCTTGTCACCATCGCCCGATTGTTCAACCTGAAGGGACACAAATATATAATCCAATCCGCAAAGAAACTCTCCGAAAAATTCGACAATGTAATCTGGCTCTTCGTCGGCGACGGAATATTAAAAGATGATTTAAAAAGAAGCATCGATAACCTTCAGCTTACAGCTAAATTCAGATTTACCGGCCTGCTTCCCCCAACCCAAATCCCAGTCGCCATTCACTCATCCGATATTCTTGTCCATCCCTCACTCAGAGAGGGACTTGCTCGAAGCATCCCGCAGGCAATGCTCTGCGCGAGACCTGCTGTAAGCTTCGACATTGACGGTGCAAAAGAAGTCGTAAATAAAAACACAGGCCGACTCGTCCAGCCGAAAAACATTGAGCAGTTAACCAGCGCCTGTGCCGAATTAATCGCTGATAAAAATCTAAGAGCAAAACTGGGCCGACAGGCAAGAGATTCTGTAAAGGGGAAATTTGCCCCGAAAAATATGGTCGATAAAATCGAAAACCTTTACCGGAAGCTGACTACATCAGTCAGTTAAAAAAATGAATGATATTGCAGGAAAAAATTTGCTCATTCTCTGGAAAGCCGGCATAATTAAATTTCAGAAGAATTTTGCGCTGTAATTATGTTTAAAAGAGGAGAAAAGTAATTATGAAAACTTACAAGAAAGAACTATGGTTCAACACAAAACGCCGACGCGAATTTATTAATATCACACCACAGGTCGAGCAGTGTCTGGACGAAAGCGGCTTCAAAGAGGGACTCCTGCTCTGCAATGCTATGCACATTACCGCCTCTGTCTTCATCAACGATGACGAATCAGGACTCCACCAGGACTTCGAGGTCTGGCTCGAAAAACTTGCCCCCGAAAAACCCTACTCGCAATATAAACATAACGGTTTCGAAGACAACGCCGACGCTCACATCAAACGCTCTGTAATGGGAAGAGAAGTTGTTGTCGCAATAACGGACGGGAAACTTGACTTCGGTCCCTGGGAACAAATCTTCTACGGTGAGTTCGATGGAAAAAGAAAAAAACGCGTCCTCGTAAAAATAATCGGTGAATAAAACCTGTATCTGAAAGCAGTTACGTGACTTTTTTACTTTTCTTAATAAAGGTCTTTGTTATCTCATTCTCAGGAGCTATGCAGCCGGGACCCATAACCGCCGCCACAATCAACCTCGGAACGAAAAATCGCTTCGTTGGACTCGCCATAGCTGTCGGGCACGGAATCATCGAATT
The DNA here is from genome assembly GCA_030604525.1 of Phycisphaerae bacterium. Classification (GTDB taxonomy): domain Bacteria; phylum Planctomycetota; class Phycisphaerae; order Sedimentisphaerales; family Anaerobacaceae; genus JAUVVQ01. The sequence goes on from JAUVVQ010000002.1 coordinate 50,658, forward strand.
CCCCCTGATGATTTTAATCATCCTCGGACTGAAGCAATTCCTCCAATTGACATTAACGCAGATTATAATCGGTATGGCAGGAGGTGTTGTTCTGCTTATAATGGCTGGCTCGATGATAAAAAGTGTAAAAAGGTCAACTTCCTCCGACGATTATAAACCCCTAAAAAATAATCCTGTCTTCATAGGTATCATCCTGTCTGCCTCTAACCCTTATTTCCTGATATGGTGGGCTACCATCGGCCTGGCACTGGCAACAAACGCTGTCGAATTCGGCGTCTGGGGATTTTTGCTCTTCGCTGTTGTCCACTGGTCAGTCGATTGTATCTGGCTGCTGCTGCTCTCCTGGGCAAGTCACAAAGGCACTCAAATATTCGGAACAAAACTGCGAAAAATCGTCTCGCTTTTCTGTGCTTTCGCTCTAATCTTCTTTGGCCTCTTCTTCCTGAGAGATGCGTTCACAAGACTGATTATTACCGCTTTCTAAACTGCTAAAACTTAAAAATCTATACCTTTTTTTCTGTATCGATGATTTGCTTCAAGTTATACCTTCCTAAAATTTCTCTGACCGATTGGGATATCTGCCCGACTTTCCCGGAATCCTTCCCTTTGCCCTGGCCGAATCCCGCAAGAGATACCACTTCGGATATGTCACTCAACCTGATATTACTCGGCTCCTTCGCCGGTATAAAACCGACCCTCGGCTCAGATGACCTGGCGATAATACCTTTATCTACAAGATGGTCCATTATTCTGTCCCCGAATTCTGCCGGTATATCAAGCTCACTGAACACAACCTCTCCCGAGACAGGCGCCTCATTTCGCTCGAACGCCTCCACAATCTCCCGTACAATATTAATAACCGTAAAGTCATTAGCTATAAAGCATTCCTCCGTCTTTTTGGCCGTGGCAATCTCCGCCGCATCAAGATGCTTCAAATGCTGAGTCGTAAACGTCAAGTTCAAACCGAACAGAACAATAAGCCAGGTGATAAATATCCAGAACACTCCCAGCGGAATCAAACCAAGCACCCCGTATATCTTACTGTAGGGTATAAACTCTGTAACATAAATACCGAATGCCCACTTTGCCAAACCCCAAACCAAAGCCGCCACCACCGCTCCCCATATCGCCGCCTTCGCCTCAACCTTTGTGTTAGGCAGCATAAAATACAGGAGGAAAAAAATTATCGTTGATACCATATAGGAGAAAACCGCCGGTGCAAGATGAGAAGTTACAGTTTCTTGTAGCTGAGAGAGCATCGCATATCGAGTCGTAATATAAATCCCGACTCCGATTAACAAAGGCCCAAGAGTTACAAGCGCCCAGTAGTTAATCATCCGATGAAGAAAACCTCTGCCCCTGCTGATATGCCATATATTATTAAACGACCGCTCTATCGTAGACAATAGCGCAAAGGCCGCCCAGATTATCAGTACCACACTTATAAGAGTTATCGAACCTTTGTTTATACCCGAGAAAAAATTGTTTACTAATTTGTCAAAATAATCCGTGAGCATTACCGTCTGACCTTCTTCAGTCGCCTCTTTGTAAACTATAGTTGAAAGCTGTAACTCTTTGTAAACCAGGTTCTTTACATTATCTCCTATCCCGCTGTATGCAGGAAACGACTGAAATATCAATAGCATCACTATCGCCAGCGGAACTATCCCGAATATCGTATGATACGAGAGTGCCGCTGCGTGCTGGCCGCTTCGGTTCTTCTTAAGCAGACGCGCACAGTGGCTCCACAACTTTATCTGAAAAACCAGAAGTTTCCCCGCCTTGCCTAATTGCTCCGTCGGAGTACTTAACAGCTTCTTTAACATTTCCCTGCCCTTTCATTCCTATTGAACTTTTCTCTTTTATGTCACTTCAGCAAATCCTCAAGCAGTTTCCTTCCCTCCTGCTCAAGCAGTTTCCTTCCCTCCTGTTCAAGCAGCTTCCTTCCCTGGTTTTCTATCAACTTGCCTAAGTCAACTTTGGGCTTTTCGCCGGGGCCTGCTTTAAGTCGCAATTCTATTCGCTCTGATTCTTCCTGCTTTCCAACGTGTAACGTCCTGCCGGCTAACGTCCAGGGCAAAACAATACTCATATCATAACTCTTATCAAGCCCGATGATTGCATTCCTGAAATTAATCGGATTATCGCCTACATCTATCTGCATATTATCGTACCTGACAAAACCGTCTTTAACAACAAATTCTGTCGGATGAATCTTAAGCGACTGCTCCCGAGCTCCTGCACCTGCCAAAGATAAAAGCTGACCCAAAAAATCCGAAGACCTCACATTAATATCATCTCCCCATATCCTTCCCTTTAAATATATTTTATCTTTTGCTCCCGCTCCCAACGGTATGGAAAGTTTCTGGCAGCTCAGGTTTGCTGTGCCGCTTACACCTACCGAATTCGCAAATATGGGATTTAAATAGCTTAAAAAATGCTTTGTTGTCTCATCGTTAATTGCAACATCCTTGATTATATGCAGCTCTTTGTCCGTTTCTAACTTTGCCGGCTTCTGACGAAAATCTATCACCCCTTCAAAATTCAATTGACCCCCATTGGCCGGACTAACTATTGGGCCAATTCCCATCATACCGTTTCCAGCCGCAATTTTTATATCCGTAGCTCTAAACCGAAGACCAAGATATTCCGCTCTGTTAAATCCCAGCTTCGCCTGGGCGTTTAAATTGGATAAAAACTGCTCCGGGTTTTCTTTGGGATATTTACTTGCAAAATTAATCTTGTCTTTCCTTTTCCCGAAAATCTGAAAATCTGCCGGAAGAAATGAACCGACAATCGCTCTCACCGCCGCCCAGTCATACTCCAAATCCGCTTTACCTTCCAAGTTGTTTTGCCCGCCTGCAAAGCTTTTCTCAAGCTCACCGGACACTTTTATCTGTGAACTCGCAAGCTCCCACTTCAATCTATACGTTTCATCGTTCGGGTTAAACTGGCCTTCGCCGCTGAGTAAAACCTCTTTCTGCACAAACGGCTTCCGCCCGGGATATTCTATCTTCAAGCCGCTAATCCTGGTCCCATCGGTTACAAATTGGTAATACCCTTCTTGCCGGCTTAACCTTGCTTGAGACTCCGCCATCCCGGCAAGCTTTATCTGAGAGCCCCTCGACCAGAACAAAGATACAAAGTCCATTACCTTGCTTAAATTAACCTTTGCTGAAATCGGCAAATCCAAAACTTCTTGCCTTCCTTCGCCGAACCCAAACATGCCATCATTTATCTCAACCTGACCCGCATCGGTATTTGCTTTGACAGAGGCAATCTCCACAATCCCTTTCTTCGGCTCAACAGAAATTGAAAACCCAATATCCGCTCTCGGCTCCTGGGCACTTGGTCCCGATGGAGAAATCAAACGAAAACCTTTTAACTGCGTGGCTCCTGTCACTTTGATTCTATCCTTATCGCCGACCACCTTTCCTGAACCTGCTAATTCGCCGGCCACTCTGTAACCTTTTGTTTCGATAAACTGTCCTAACTCTTCCTGAAGCTTGCTTAAATCAAATTCCGCCTCATATTCAAAAATCTTATCGCTGCCGCTGCCGGTTATCTTCCCAAACCCCGCCGTCAACACCGCCTTTTCAAAACTAACTCCTGCCTCACTTGAGCTTATTCTTGCTTCTGCTTTTATCGGCTGCGAAAGAGATACCGCCTTGCCTTGAAATTCTCCCTGCAGTCCCTCAAGCCGACCTTCGCCGGTTATATACCTGCCGCTGTCTTTGCTAAATGTCTTTACATCCGCTTCAAGAGTCCCTGATGTAATCCGCATGCCTTCCTTAACGCCAAAAGTCCGAGGCATCTGTGATAAAACCGAACCAACATCACACGCCACCTTTCCCTTGATATCATAACCCGAACCCGCTCTTAAAAACTCACCTGACGATTTAATACTTATTGGAAGAATTCCCTGGGCCTCCGCCTGTAACCAGTCCGTCTCAAGTTGTAATTTGTCTATCGCCAGTAAATCATCTCTGCCTGTAATATTGACCTCAAGACGCAGGGAATTGCTGCTTAAACTGTCACCTTTCAGAACCGGCCCGCTTATATACAAATCTTTACCTTTAATAGAACCGGAAAGCTCCTTCAATCTTCCCTCACTGATTTTGCTTTTCATCTGCCACGTTATTGTGCCTTTCCCCTCAACATCAATGCCAGCCAAAGTCAGTATGCCACCCAGTGACTCAAGCTCCAACCCATCTGCCTCAAAATCGATTTTCCCGCTCGCACCTTCCAGATTCCAGCCGTGTCCTTTATCAGGTTTCACTTGACCCTTGGCCTTAATTTCACCGGCCTGTTCTTCACCTGATACTGCCATCCCTATATCGAAATCTGTTTGCTTACCGGCCGGGCGTAACTTGACCTCCGAATTTATCTGAGATAATTCAACTCTCGTCTCTGAGCCATCCTTGATTTTCACCTGACCGTTGTTAACCAAAAGGTCTATCCTCGCTACGGGTAACAATACAAGATTCTCCCCTTTGCTCTTTGTCCCGTCAGGCAGACTCCCCCCTGCAACTTTATCGCCTAAATTATGGGACTGAAGGTTTATCTCTACTTGAGGCCTCTCTATCACCGTTCTGCCGAATGACAAATTCCCAGCTAAAATAGAGAGGTAATTCGGCCTGGTGGATATCATATCTATCGACGCCAAAATCCCGCCTTCTCCGTAATCAAATTGAAAATCCCGAACCTCAACTCCCTTAAACCAGCCAATCGAAAGGTCGCTAAAATCTATTTTACCATCGATTGACCTGTTCACTTTCGAAAGGATTATTCTGTGACCCTTCCCACTCGATAAAAATGTCGGTATAAGCAAAAGCAAAAGAACCACTGCAATAACTAATACTGAAACTGTCCACAAAATTAGTTTTTTTGTGCTTTGCTTAGAATGTTCTTTCTTTCGATTCTTACCTTCCATGGCTATATCCCCCGAAATAACGCATAAAATTCAAATTTATTCAGAAACAAGAACAACCTGATTTCTGCCTAAAAAAGAAAGATAGCCCCTTTTCCATCTTCGAGACCATCTTAATTATAACTGCCTTCGTAAGATAAGCGAATAAATTCGAAAAAATCAATCGCCCAGTATCTCTTTTGACTTTTGCTCTACTATCTTCTCAATCTCTTTGGTATGCTCCCTGGTTATGTCATCGATTTGTTTTTTGCCGTCGTGAAGGCCATCCTCGGCGATAACATTATCTTTTTCTTCTTTTTCTAAGTGCTTATTCGCATCTCGGCGTATATTCCGTATGCTGACCTTTGTCTGCTCGCCTTTCTGTTTTACCAGGTTTTCAAGCTGATTTCTTCTCTCCTCGCTAAGGTCAGGCACATGAAGGCGAATCAGTTTCCCATCAACCATCGGAGCTATACTTAAATCGCTATTTTTTATTGCTGCCTCTATTTGTTTGACAGACCCGGGGTCAAACGGCTTTATCACTATCAAATCTGTTTCCGGTGTTGCCAGTGCCGCAAGCTGCTTCAATGGAGTCGCTGTCCCGTAATAGTCTACCTTGATATTTTCTACCAATCCTGTTGACGCCCGCCCGGTCCGCACCGATTTTAATTCCTCGTGAAATATCTCTAACGCTTTGTGCATTCTATTTCTATTTGTCGATAATATATCTTTTACGGGCATTTGTTGCCTCTATATCTAACTTATCTTCGTCCCGACTTCCTCGCCGCAAACTGCTTTTGTTATGTTACCCTCTTTGAAAATATTCAATACTATTATCGGTATCCTGTTGTCCCGGCAAAGCGTTATTGCTGAATGGTCCATCGCTCGAAGCTTCTTTTTCAATACATCATCGTAGGATAAATCGCTGAAAAGCTTCGCATCAGGATTTTCTTTAGGGTCTGAGTCATATACCCCGTCTACATTAGTTGCCTTTATAAGTATTTCCGCATCCAGTTCTGACGCACGCAAGGCCGCACACGTATCAGTCGTAAAAAATGGATTCCCCGTACCGCCGGCCAGTATCACAACTCGTCCTCGCTCTAAATGACGAATCGCTCTCCTCCGTATAAACGGCTCACATACAGCCGATACCTCGATGGCGCTAAGAATACGGGTAGGTTGACCTGCTCGCTCAAGCGACTCCTGAAGGGCACAGGCGTTCAATATCGTCGAAAGCATACCCATATAATCTGCCGTATTACGCGGTATCTTACTTCGCTTCGAAAAATTCTCGCCCCGAAGAAAATTGCCACCGCCAACTACAACCGCAAGCTGCGGACCTAACTTGCAGACATCCATTATCCTTTGGGTAAGCGACTTAAGCGGCTCGCCTTGTATCCCAAAGCCACCCTGATTACAAAAGCTCTCTCCCGAGAGCTTCAATAAAACACGATTGTATTTCGTTTTTGACATCCCTTAAATTCCACCGATTGATATTAACCGCGAATCCCGCTCTCTTGAAAATATCATATCGTCCTCAGGTGTACCTGGAATCTGTTCCTGAAACTTTATATGGTCCTTAGCCAACTTCGAAGCGGACAAAACGTTTTATCTTTGCTTCTCCGTCCGCTTCTTTACCTACCTGGGATATAACTTCTGCTATACTTTTGCTGTCATCTTTAACAAACGCCTGCTCAAGAAGACAATTTTCTTCATAAAATTTCTTCATCTTACCTTCAACTATCTTCTCGACCACCTTTTCCGGCTTACCGCTGAACTGCTCTGCAAATATAGCTTTCTCCTGCTCCAGAGTCTCGGTATCAATCTCGTTTTTATCAAGTGACAATGGCTTAGTCGCTGTAATATGCATCGCTATATCATTGGCGGCCTGTTGAACTGATTCGGAACCGGCAACTTCATCTTTATCGGTCTCTATCTCAACCATACTACCAACTTTGCCGTTGAAGTGGATATATATCTTCAAAAGTCCGCAACCGTCAACTTTATATCTTTGATAATTGCCTATCTCCATCTTTTCGCCCGTCTTGCTCACCGTGTCTGTCAGAACCGTGCTGAATTTTTTCCCTTCTATAGCGGCCTCCAGTATCGATTCGGAACCTTCATCGGAAGAAGACTCCCTGGCGTAATCCAAAAGTAATTTAGATGCTGAAACAAAATCTTCACTCCTGGCAACAAAATCTGTCTCGCAGCAAAGACTCGCAAGTATTCCGGTCTTTCCGTCTTCGCTGATATCCCCAACCACGAGACCTTCTGATGCCTCCCGTTCGGCCCGCTTTGATAATGTCGCAAGGCCTTTCTTTCGTAATAGCTCCATCGCCTTATCTATATCGCCATCCGCTTCTTTAAGCGATTTTTTACAGTCCATCATACCCTGACCGCTTATCTTTCTAAGTTTCATTACCTCTGATGCTGATATTTCTGCCATCTTAAATTCTCCTTTGACTTAATGCTTCCTGTAAACAAATGCCCTTGCATCAATAAAAAAACACACCGTAAAAAACAGGAGCTATCACCCTAAATTTGTCCCTGTTTTATATCCGATAGACTTGGCTGTTCCTCAGGATTCCCGAGTGTTTTCAGAACTCCCCGCCTCATCGGATGAATTAGTGTTCACCGGCTCGCCGGATTGCTCCGTGCCTTCGGATTCCTCGCTCTTTCCATCTGCTCGGGCAAGAACCGCTCTGCGTGAACGACCTCGATGACGGGACGCCTTTTCTTCTGTCCCTGCCTGTGCCTTACCCGTTGCCACTGCTTCTTTTAACTCGTTGAGTATTAACTCTATCGAATGCGTCGAATCATCGTTCGCCGGTATCGCCACATCTACCATATCAGGGTTGGAATTAGTATCAATTATTCCTATTGAAGATATCCCTAATTTCTTCGCTTCTCGAAGTGCATGATATTCCTTGTCTGTGTCTACAACTACTACTGCTCCAGGCAAACGGGACATTTCGCGAATGCCGCCTAAATTTGTCTGTATCTTACGCATCTCCCGTTTCAACCGTGTTGCCTGCTTTTTGCTCTCGGTATCAAGAGTTCCGCTCTCCCGCATCGCCTCAAGCTCTTCGAGTCTTTGAAGACGCGACCGAATCGTCCGGAAATTCGTAAGAGTCCCACCGAGCCACCGCTCTGATACATAATGCATTTTACACTCGCTTGATGAAGCTTGTACCGCTTTTTTTGCCTGACGTTTCGTTCCTACGAATACTACATCCTTACCGGAGGAAACTATCCTGGAAAGTAACTTCTTGGCAATAAGCAGCCCCTTCAGGGTCTGCTTTATGTCTATTATGTGGATGTTGCCGCGCTTGGTAAAAATATAGGGCGCCATCTTGGGATTCCACCGACTTGCACCATGACCGAAATGGGTTCCTGCCTTGATAAGCTCACGTACTAAATCTTTTGTCACTAATTACCTCCAAATATTTTTAGTTATATACCTGTCTCTGTTTGTAAATAGTTTATAGAAATGAGAAAATACAAAAAATTGAATAATATGTCAAGAATTTTTGATAAATATAGTAATATTTAGGGATTGAGAAAAAAAACGTAATGTTTCTGACCTTGATTTTCTTTATGAATATCCTCGAATACCAGCCCTTTAAAAGCATCAGAATGTTACCTCAGAGTTGATTTCTCGACCCTTTATGTATTCTAAATATGAAACTTAGCTTTACATACCTCTTCTATAAAGGGAAATTGCACATTTATTAGGCGAAAATCAAAAAATGCGCAGACTTCGCAGATAATATAATTATTCTCCCTGATACCCAATTACGGCAGCCCGCCGACTTCAACTTGCTGTTTCAAACGGGCTCAACAATACCTGCAAATATCCTGGTGTATGATAAACCGCAACTAAACGTCCCTCGGTTCTTTAATACCAGACACTGATTATAATATTGGGCTCTGCTTTCTTGCCTTGAACCAAACCGGTTACCGCATTCGTCCGTTTTATTACTACGCCGGGATTTTTCTTCAGCCATTCACTGATCTGATTGTCAAGAAAATCTATCGCACCGGGATGAAGCTTCGTAAAAAACGTCTTTGCTCCCGTTATCCGGTCAGTAGAGACTGTCTCGTTCTTTTCTTCCTCCGGCCTTACCGGCTTAACGCTCCCCTTGCTTTCTTCTGCATCACCCTCACTTTCTTCCACTCCTAAATTAATTGGCGAGTGAGAAACACCGGTTTCTTGCTCATCTTCATCTCCCGTATCAAACGGAATCGGTTCGTCATTTGTTTCCGGTGGTTCGGGGATATTTCTTACATCAAAATCATCCATATCTTATATTCCCTCACATTCTTTAATACTTAATACGTTAATAACAAATTGTTCCTCCAGCAACAGTTATAAATTTACCTCTAAAACGGCACTTAATATTATCTCAGAGGTGCCCTAAAATCGCAACTTATTTTAATACGAAAAATTCTAACCTGAAGAGCAGCATATCTTCCTGCTGGTTTAGGTATATTAATTTGTTGTTCAGCTTTTTTCTGTTAGTGTCTGTAGACTTCCCAGCCCATATAGGTATCGAGTGCTTCGGCGATTGCGTCAGCTTTTTGGGAGAGGTTTACGGCGACGTGGTGTTCGAAACCCATCTTGCAGATGTATTGCATAAGGTCCTGGAGGTCGTTTACTTTGAAGATGCCGTATCCGCCGAAGGTATCGAGTTTGTCGTTGGTGAATTCGCCCTCTCCGACGTAGCAGGTTATCAGCCCCGCCGTGTCGTCGGTGGAAGCTCTGCAGAAGGTCGCTTTTGCGGGTTTGATTCTTCCGGTGACAGTCCCGAAGGTGTTTTCTTTTCCGACGGAGCCGGCGATGATTTCCTGGTAATCCATTTTTTCGTTTCTCAGGAACGATATCGGGATGTTGCTGCAGTGAAAAAGGACGCATTTGTCGGGGTCGTCGGCATAGTTGTTGTTCCAGTCGAGGATAGCGCTTGGGTTTCCAGAGGCAAGCTGCAGAATGTACATAGCGAGCAGACCGGTGATGTCCATTTCGCAGGCGCTTGGCAGAAGTGATTCACTCATCATACTCATCAGTGTGCAGGGAACTATACCGAAGAATTCTTCGAGCGCAGTCCAGCACTGGATAGCGGTTCCGTCGAGCTGGTTTTCTTTTATCCATCGGTTGAGGACGGTTCCGAATTGTGCGATTTTGAGCAGTGCATCGTCCGGAACGGATTTTGTGTTGATGTATTTTTTGATTTTGTTTAAATTCCTTTTTACGGTTCTGTCGGTGTTAGATAGTAATTGGACGTTTGCGAGGATTTCAGCCAGGTCGATAGTTTCGACGGAAATGCCTGAGAATTGTAATAGTTTTTCGCTGTATCTTACGGTGTTGAAAGCGGTAGGTCTTGCGCCGACGGCTCCGAAACGGGCGTTTTTGAGACCCTTTACGATTCGGCAGATAGAGGCGAAGTTATCAAGCTCATTTTCGAAATCTTTTGATTTCACATCGAGGGTGTGAGCTTTTGTGAGGGAGTAAGGGATTCCGGCATATCTTAGGTTGTTGCAGACGCTTATTTTCCCGCAGAAGGAGTCGCGTCTGTCTTCAATTAGCATTTTTTCTTTTTGGTCTGCTTGAGCATGGATAAGAACAGGGACCTCAAGGCCGGAGCGTTTTATGGTTTCGGTGACGGCTTTTTCGTCACCGAAGTTCGGCAGGGTAACGATGATTCCGTCGATGTTGTCAGCTTCTTGCTTGAAGAGCTGGGCGCATTTTTTGGCGTCCTGAAGTGTTTCGACAGTCCCGAATTTAGTGTCCTTCACCGAGACCGCAACAGATTTGTAGCCGTTCTTTTTTAAGATGTTGAGTATGTCTTTTCTGCCCTCTTTGGCGAGTTTGTCCGGGAAGAAACCGCGGTTTGCGACAATGACTGCGAAAGTTAGTTTTTTCATTTTTTGTCTCCTCGTAAAAATTTTAAGTAGTTTTTAAGTTATTTTGCAAAACATTAAGCCAATTCCGGTAAGCATCTTTGTATTCGTTCCGGAGTGATTTGTCGGGTTGGATTTTTTGTTTGCAATCGAGCCCGCCGAAGGCGTCTTTGTAGTTTTTGTAGATGCCGGAGCCGATTCCTGCGCCTCTTGCTGCGCCCTGCGAGCCGTCGGTGTTGTATAGTTCAACGACAGCGTCGGTGACGGTTGCGAAAGCGGTTGCGAAGAGCGGACTGAGGAACATATTTGCGTGTCCGGTGCGGACGGTTTTAACTTTAACGTTCATATTTTTCATAATTGACAGACCGAAGTTGAGGGCGAAGACGATTCCTTCCTGGGCAGCCCGTAGAAGGTGTGCTCTGTTGTGTGAGTTGAAATTCAGGCCGTGGATAGAGGCAGCGATGTTTTTGTCCGTTAGTGTGCGTTCTGCTCCGTTTCCATACGGCAGGATGGCCAGACCATCTGAGCCGACGGGAGCTTTTTGAGCGATTTTGTTCATTTTTTGATAGGTCAGGTTTTCAGCGGTGTTTTTCTGCAGCCAGTTGTTTAAGATACCTGTTCCAGCAACACACAGCAGGACACCGTATCTCGGATTTTCGGCCGAGTAGTTGACGTGGACGAAGGGGTTCACTCTCGATTTGCTATCGTATGCAGGCGTATCGGAAATTCCGTAAATGACACCGGAGGTTCCGGCGGTTGTGGCGACTTCACCGGGGTTGAGGACGTTTAGAGACAGAGCGTTGTTCGGCTGGTCGCCGGCACGGTAAGACAGTGGTGTGCCGGGTTTAAGTCCGAGCTGTTCGGCGGCGCGTTTTGTCAGTTCGCCCTGGATAGAGAAAGTTGGTTTTACTTCGGGAAGGAATTCTTTTTTTATTCCTGCAAGGTCTAACATCTGCCGGGAGACGTCGTGTTTTTTGAAGTCCCAGATAATCCATTCCGAGAGACCTGATGGGGTGGTAATAACTTTGTCGGTCATTTTCATAGCGACGTATTCGCCGGGCAGTAGGGCTTTGTGGATTTTTTTGTAATTATCCGGCTCGTTTTCTTTAATCCATTTCATTCTTGAGGCAGTGAAGTTCCCAGGTAAGTTCAGCAGTGATTTGAAGCACTTTTTCGGGCCTATTTGTTCTGCGAGTTTTTGTCCTGCCCGGACGGCTCTTGAGTCGCACCAGATTATCGCGGGCCTTATTGGGTTTTGGTGTTTGTCAAGCAGGATTAGTCCGTGCATCTGGTAAGAGATTCCGATAGCTTTTAGGTCAGCGGGGTCGAAGGAAAAATCGTTCTTTATTTTGTGGGTTGCATTTACAACGTTTTTCCACCAGGTTTGCGGTTTTTGTTCAGCCCAGCCGGGATTGGGGGTGGAGATTTTCATTTCTTCTTCGGGTGAGATTGCAGAGGCAAGGACTTTGCCGGTTTCCGCATTCATTAACGTAGCTTTTATAGAAGAGGTTCCACAGTCATATCCGAGCAGATACATAAGTACAATCCCGCATTAATTTATGAAGAATTATTTTTGGCCATAATAAGAATTTTTACCGTGTTTTCTCAGAAAGTGTTTTTCAAGGAGAGTATTGTCGATTTGTTTTTGTTTTGGGTTTATGGTGATAGTTCCGAGAGCGGTTTTAGCAATTTCTTCGAGTATGACGGCGTTTTTTACGGCTTTTTGCGGAGTTTCCGCCCAGGTGAACGGCCCGTGGTTTGCGACGAGGACGGCAGGGGTTTGTAATGGGTTAATTTTGCGGAATCGTTCGACGATAATCCTGCCGGTGTTTAGCTCGTAATTATCTTCGATTTGATTTTTGGACAACTGTTTAGTTACGGGGACTGGTCCGAAGAAGTTGTCAGCGTGTGTTGTGCCAAAGCACGGGATTTCGGTGCAGGCCTGTGCCCATATTGTAGCGTAGCTGGAGTGAGTGTGGCAGATGGCTCCGATATCCCGGAAGTTTCTGTATAGTTCGAGGTGCGTTGGAGTATCAGAAGAGGGATTTAAGCTCCCTTCCGCTGCGTTTCCGTCAAGGTCGAGCAGAACGATTTTATCAGGCGTCAGCTGGTCGTATGGCACTCCGCTTGGTTTTATGGCAACGGTATTTGAGTTTCGGTCTATAGCACTTACATTTCCAAAGCTGTAGAGGACGAGGTTTTGCTTTTGCAGTTCCTTGTTTGCGTTACACACTGTTTTTCTTAGTTCATCGAGCATGATTATGAGGCGGTTGTGGAATCTTTAATATTCAGCAGGTCTTTCATTATATTTGCCATTTTACCAGAGAAGGTATCAGTTCCGAAGGCATCGTGCAATTGTTTATACAGGAGGTAGAGCTTTTTGTAAATGTTATGATTTTCCGGTATTGGTTTAAAGGTCTTATCTTTTATTCGGCACATAGCTTTTTGTGCATCTTCGAAGGATTCATATCCACCTGCGTTTTTCCCGGCGGAGACAGCAGCGGCGACAGCGGAGCCGAGAGCACAGGTTTGGGAAGAGCGTGAGATTTTCATTTCCCGTCCTGTAACGTCGGCGTAGATTTGCATAATCAGGGGGTTTTTCTCGGCGATACCTCCGCAGTTTATAACTTCTGTGATTTTTACGCCGAATTCTTCGAATCTGTTTATGATGGTTAGTGCGCCGAAGGCGGTTGCTTCGATAAGAGCGCGGTATATTTCCTCCGGTTTTGTCTGTAGTGTTTGTCCGATGAGCAGTCCTGTGAGCCGTTGGTCAACGAGTATGGTTCGGTTTCCGTTATTCCAGTCGAGAGCGAGGAGCCCTGATTGTCCCGGTTTTAATTTTCCCGCTTTTTCGGTGAGTTTTTCGTGAGAGCCGAGTTCTTTTCCTCTCGGCTGGATGTAGTTTACAAACCAGTTGAAGATGTCACCGACGGCGGATTGACCTGCTTCAAGGCCGAAGTACCCCGGCAAAACTGAGCCGTCAACGATACCGCAAAGCCCGGGGATATCCGGTAGTTCCTGGCCGTTTGGCCAAACGGTTACGTCACAGGTGCTTGTTCCGATGATTTTGACGAGTTTACCTTTGCCGACTCCCGCTCCTACGGCACCGAGGTGAGCGTCGAAAGCGCTGACAGCGACAGGTATTTGCGGCGGCAGGTCGAGTTTTTTTGCCCATTTTTCGCAGAGTCCACCGGCTTTAACATCTGAAGTGTAAGTTCTGTCGTAGAGACGTTCTCTGAGCTCGGCGAGTTTGGGGTCGAGTTTTTCGAGGAAGTTTTTTTCAGGTAATCCACCCCAGTCATTGTTGAACATAGCTTTATGTCCGGCGGCACATCTGCTTGGTTTTACGTCTTCGCTTTTTTGTGCTCCGGTGAGAACGGCGGTGAGAAAATCGCAATACTCGAGCCAGGAGTATGCGGCGTCGAATACCAGCGGGTCTGTTCTGAGACAGTGGAGGATTTTGCTGAAGAACCATTCTGAGGAGTATGTGCCGCCGCACTTTGCGAGGTATTCGGGGTGTTCTTTTTTCGCCAGTTCGGTGATTTCTTTTGCCTCTGCGTGTGCGGTGTGGTCTTTCCAGAGCCAGACGTATGCGTTTTTGTTGTCTTTAAATTGCTCCAGTGAGCTTAAAGGATTTAGGTTTTTGTCAACGGGCATAGGAGAGGAGCCGGTGGTATCGATTCCGATACCGATGATTTGTTCCGGCTGGAAATTCCTGTCGGCGTTTTTCGCCTGTTTTATGCAATCCTTCACCGTTGATTCGATACCGTTGAGATAGTCGGTTGGGTTCTGCCTTGCGAGGTTGTGGTCAGAGGAATCGATGAGGACGCCGTTCTGTCCTGTTGGGTATTGATAAACGGATTGAGTAATTTCATTTCCATCGGCTGTATCGACCAGCAGCGCTCTTACAGAATTAGTTCCGAAATCCAGTCCTATTGCATAAGGCATATTTTAAGTCCCAAAAAGCTTATCAATAAAAGGTTCTTTTTATGGAAGCCAATTCATTATTATCAGAATAATTTATTTTTTCAACCGGTAAAGTAAAGATAGGCAGCGATGATGGCGACAATAACGAGTACCGAAGCGGTGACATCCCGCCAGTCCCAGCTGCTTCTGGTCAGCAGGCGGTGTTCCTCAGTTATTGTTCCATAGGTCAGGCCGCTTAATTTTTCGTAAGAGGGTTTTGAGGTACAGTAGCTTACGACAATCATTACGATGACGCAAACGATAAAGATGATAATGCTGTAATACTGGAAATAAATGTGGTTTATAATCCAGAGGAAGGAGCCCTGCTGATAATCGAAGCCTTTAATTAGCTTGACGGGAGTATCGACGGCGAGTCGAAAGATACCGAGAACGAATCCGACGATTAAAGCAGAGAGACATCCTTTGCTGTTGAGGCGTTTCCAGAAAACTCCGAGGAAGAAAACGACGAAGATAGGAGGCGCTAAATATCCCTGGACGCTCTGGAGGTAGTGATAAAGTCCCCTGGCACCCTGAATTACTGGTATCCAAAGCAATCCGATAACAACCATAACCGTGGTGGCAATCCGACCCATCCAGACGAGCTGATGCTGAGAGACATTCTTTTTAATTTTGGAATAGAAGTCCATAGTGAATAAAGTAGAAGAGGCATTGAAAACACCCGAGAGCGAGCTCATCAAGGCGGCGAGCAATCCGGCAACAACGATACCTTTAATTCCCGGCGGCAGAACGGCTTTAACGAGCAGCGGGAAGGAGGCCTGGGCCTTTACAGTGTCGATCTCGCCGTTTGTGTAGAGTGCCTGTGTAAGTTCCTGGACTTTTCCGGACTTGGCCAATGCGAAGCAAATCATACCGGGTATAATGAAGATAAAAACGGGCAGCAGTTTGAGGAAAGCGGCAAAGATGCTTCCTCGGCGTCCCTGTTTTTCATTCCGGGCACCGAGAGCCCTCTGGACGATGTACTGGTCGGTACACCAATACCACAGGCCGATGATGGGTGCACAGATGAGCATACCGAGCCAGGGGTAATTTCCATTGAAGTACCATGCCATACGCCCTTTTTCCAGAACGGGTTTCCAGGTACCTTCGACACCAGCGGGAATAAGTGGTTTCCAGAGGTTGAACATATCGGAGCCGCAGATTTCTCGTAACGGTCCCCATCCGCCGAGAGCTTTGAGACCGAAGATAGTAACGAGTATGGAGCCGAAAACGAGGACAATGGTCTGTACAGCTTCAGTATATGCGACGGCTCTTAACCCACCGAGAACGGTATAAATACCGGTGAGTATGATGACGAGAAACGAGCCGACCCAAAAGCTGTCCATAACCATAAATCCTAAATCGAGGTGCATCTCCGGCAGGAGTGTTCGGAAAACGACACCGCCGGCGAAGATTCCAACGGCAATTTTAGTGAGAACATATCCGACGAGCGAGATGATGGAGAGAACCCATCGATTTGTGGGGGAGAAACGTTTTTCGAGGAATTCGGGCATAGTGAAGACTTTTGAGCGCGAAAAGAAAGGAACGAAAATCCAGCCGAGCATCAGCAGACACCAGGCGTGCAGTTCGTAATGAGCCATAGCAACGCCGTCGGTAGCTCCGGAGCCGGCGAGTCCGACCAGGTGTTCTGAGCCGATATTTGAGGCGAAGATTGAAGCGCCTACAATCCACCAGCCAAGATTTCTTCCAGCCAGAAAATAGTCATCGGCGGTGTCTTTGTTTTTCAGGATGACCCACCAGGCGATGCCGAAAAGCAATACAAAATAGCCGGCGAGGACAAACCAATCCAAGGGCGTAAATCCCATTTTAGATTCCTTTCAAAATATATTCATTTTCTGTTCGGGCAAAACAAGCGGTAATATTGTGCTGTTTTTGGTTCGTTTTGGCAAGAAGTTTTTTACTTTGAGTTTTATAAGCGGTCAACAGATATTATTCGATAAGCGTTTCATATATTCCGGCAGAGAAATTTTTCCGGAGATTTACTTCGATACGGATGGCATTTGTTCTGACGGGTTCAAAGGTAGCATTATTGAATTTATCCTTTTCAGTACCAAGACCTTTGGGGTTTATGACGGATTTGAATTCACCATTTTTTTCGTAAAATATTTTCCAGGATTCCGGTGTTCGGCATTCTCCCTGTCCGGTGTCGTCAAACCAATAGACCTGTATGGTCGAGATTCTCTGCGGTTTGTCGAAGCTGAAGGTTACCCATTCTTTAGAACCTTTTTTTGGCCACCAATGGAAGTATGGTACCGAATGGTCGTTCGAGTTTTCTGGTACGAGCTGGTTGTTTACGGCTTGCGGGTCGGTTCCTCCGGAGGTGGTAACGTTGCTTTTTGAAGCGATGGTCGGTGCGGGCAGTGGTGTGGCGGCGGAGAAATTTGCAGGAAGCCAGACGGCCATTTCAGATTCACCGCGATTGGCCCAGGCATAGTAAGGGATGGCTAAAAATGGGACACTTGTTTCTATGATGGAGTCATCCTCTTCGGAATGAGCCAGAGCAACTGCCTTGCCTTCAATAACCTGAATGCCGTTTAGTAAGTCGGGCCGGAATTCCGATTTGAGTTTCGTGTTATCGGGTATCAGAAGGTTTGTGACCTGTCCGTTGTTATCGCGCGATTCTGCACAATAGACGATTGGTCCTTTCTGAAGTGCGACTTTGCCGGTGTCGTCACGGACATTCGGGTGAGCTGATATTCTTCTTACCGGCATCGGTAGATTTAATTCGATGGTATCGGATTTTTCCCATTTTCTTTTTAAAGGGACGTAGCCGTTTTCAGTCAGGGGCTCGATTACTTCGCCATTTACTTTTAAAGCGACAGGTTGATTGTTCCTTTTATAAAAGTGATATAGGTTGCCGGGGAGTGGCTGGTTTTCAGCCCAGCAGGGGATTCGCAGGAAGATGGTGAAGTCTTCCGGTTTTTGGATAGTTATATTTATTTTTATATTTCCATCCCAGGGGTATCTGGTTTTTTGCTCAACTTTGAGGGTGTTATTGGGGATTTTTATTTCGGCTTTATCAGCGATGTATAGGTTGATGTAGATATTTTTGTTTTCGTATGCGTAGATATAAGCGGGGATTGATGGTAACAGACGAACAATGTTCGTAGGGCAGCAGGCGCATCCGAACCATCTGCTTCTGGAATGCTGTCCTTGCGATTTAAGTGGGTTGGTGTAGAAGAATTTGTCACCTTCGAGTGAGACACCTGAGATGCAACCGTTGTAGAGCGTTCTTTCAAGTATATCAATGTATTTTGCGTGGCCTTTGAGGAGGAATAGCCGATGGTTCCAAAAGATGTTTCCAATGGCGGCACAGGTTTCACAGTAAGCGGAGAGATTCGGCAGTTCGTAGTCGTCGCCGAAAGATTCGCCGCCGTGTCGAGAACCAATTCCGCCGGTGATGTATAGCTTTTTTGAGACAAGGCTGTTCCAGATACTATCGAGGGCATTAAGGTATTTTGGGTTTTCGGTGAGGGCGGCAATGTCCGTCACAGCACAATACAGATAAGCAGCTCTGACGGCGTGACCGACGGGGGTTTTCTGTTGGGTAACGCGTATGTGGTCCTGTGCCTGAGTTTCATATGACTGACGATTTTCGTGGTTGCCTCTTTGGTCGATAAAGAAGTTGGCGAGTTTGAGGTACTTTTCTTCATTGGTTAATTGATAGAGTTTTATGAGACCGATTTCGATTTCTTCGTGCCCGGGAGCATCATTTTTTTTATTGGGGCCGAAAACAGAGTCGATATAATCGGCGAATTTTAGCGCTACTTCAAGCAGTTTTCTTTTATTAGTGGTTTTGTAGTATGCAGTTGCGGCTTCGAAGAGATGTCCGGCACAATATAATTCGTGGTTGTCGCGGATGTTCGACCATCTTTTTTCCGGTTGGTGTTGAGGTATTGAGTATGGAGTGAACAGGTAGCCGTCGTCCCATTGTGCATCGGCTATTTTATCTATGATTTCATCGGCGTATTTTTCGAGTTCCTTATCGGGATGATTTTCGAGGGAGTAAGCAACGGCCTGTATTGTTTTATAGACGTCGGAATCGTTGAAGATAAATCCCCTGTGTTCTCCTTTTTTATTTCCTGCGGCAATAGAGAAGTTATCAATTCGACCGGTTTCTTCACACATTTCGAGAACGTGCGGGATAGTGACTTTATGATTTGTTTCGATTTTGGGTGCCCAGAATTTGTCGGTGATTTGTATATTTTTTGCTGGTACCGGTTTTATGGGGTAGTCGGGATTTATTTGGGCGAGAGTTAATGAAGTTAAGCTAAGCGTAGTAGTGATAGCAAATAGGAAGCTTTTACCTTTAATCATAATAGTACGCCGGCATTTTATAAGGGCTATTCAGCCGGCTGCTGCCGGCTGAATAGGTTATCAATAATTATATTTTACGGATTGTTGTAAACTCGCTCCATTGTAGTCCAACCTGCGGCGCCTTCGAGAGGAATCTGGAGAGGGTCGGTGACCTGGAGCCATCCTTTATTGCGAGGTTCGGCATCGAGTTTTGCCATGTCTTCTTTGAAGTTGTTGCCGGTGTATTCGTAGTAACCGAATTCGTAGTATTCCTCTCCGATTTTCTGCAGGAAGATGGAGAAGTTGTGCATATGGTATTTGGTGAGCAAGTCACGAACTCCGGGATTGCTGTCTGCGTGCAGCGCTTTGTATTGCTCGACTTTGTCCGGTCTCAACTTTATGACCATACCAACTGTTTTTGTTGGTTCCGTGCTGCATCCAAGCAGGCCGGCAGTTAGGACGACGAGCAGTGAGAGGAAGACAGCTCTTTTCAGGATTGCCATTTTGAACTCCTTTCAAAAAGTTTGATTAAAAGATTTTATTGCTTTTGCTCTTTGTTTTTATCAAATTTTCCAGATTTTATCAATCCCGAAGTTTTTCCGGGAAATCATCGGTCAGACCCCATTTCCCCATTTCGAAATTTTTGAATCCGAGTTTCAAGGTGGGTGAATTCGGTTTAACTGCAAAATCATATTTTTCAGGATTTACAAACATAGGGTCTGCCCAGACTGAGTTTTTATCGAAGCCGAGCTCATTTCGCCATTGGTCCCAGGAGTAGATACGATGGTTTTCGGGCCATCCTTGCTTTTCGCGGATTTCAGTAACCCTGGCGGTAAACTTGCCGCCGGGTTTGTAGTAGCAGTTATAGTCAAGCTGTTCGAGCCAGGGGCCATGGGCCGGCGGTGCTATGAAAGAGAAGCAATCATCCTCGGCCATAACGATGATATTATGATGATACTTGTCGTGGTTGTATTCGTTGCCGACATGGGCACAAGGTGCCCCTGTGGCCTTGTACCAGATGTTGTTGTAACAATCGCGGTAGGCGCCTTCCCTGAGCTTCATACTGACGCCGATACAGATATTATTATAGATTTCGTAATTCGAGGCACCATCGTCCATATCTATGCCCCAACCTCTTGTTTCCTGGACGAAGTTGTTTCTGATGTAAACGGTTTCCATTGCGTCGATTTTGACGCGGCCTGCATCGTGGCTTCTGCCGATGGTGTAGGGCATGTGGGATTGATTGAGGTCCCAGTATTTGTCGCGTCCCCAGGCGTTGAACGGGCCGTGGTCTCCAGTTTCCCGGCAGGTATTTCGGAAATGATTATATTCAATAATGTGTCCGCCCCAGGTCCCGTCGCCGATGCAAATTCCGGCACGGGGTATGTCATAAATCAAGTTATGCGCAACTTTAATTCTTTTGGCTCGGGAGATGTAGGCGCCGGCGACCTGTTTCCCGAATACACCGATATCGCGAATCAGATTATTGGTAGATTCGCACTCATAGGGGAAATCCCGCTGTGTGCCGTTCGTGGTAGCAAGGTCCCCGACAAAGCAAACCGCACTGTCACCTGCTTCAGTGATTTTGCAGCCGGTAACGATGTTGTTCCGGTTGTAGTTATTCATAAAGACTGCATTACCTCCGACCGCATCGAAGAAACAGTTTTTTATCGTAATGTTTCGGGCGCCTTCGAGAAATACTGTGCCGCCTCTATGGATGGCCCAGTCGCTGAGGGAAGGGACTTCGTATTTGTCGAGATAAGTTGCTTCGGTGTCTGTGATTCTGAAACCTTCAAGCGTGATGTACCAAACGGGGTCACGCTGGCATCCAGTGAAACGAATCAATTGTTTTAACACCGGTGCTTCAACAAGCGCGTTTTTAAGGTCGAGGTTTTTTGGGGGCATATAGTAGAGAATCCCTTTTTCTTTGTCGAGATACCATTCGCCTGGGGCGTCGAGCTCTTCAAAGACGTTTTCGATATAGTATTGGGAGCCATCGTCGACTCTGAGAGCGCCGGTGGTCCATTTTGCTCCTATCTGGTGGCCGCCATGACCAAACCAGATGAAGTGCTTGTCATAATCGATATCTTTGATTTGCCATTGCAAGTTGCCCCAATGGGGCCCCTGGAGAATTTGTATGACGGCCTCTTCGGGCTTGGCCCACTTTTTCTTAGTGAAGGTTGCCGGGTTATAAACTATTCCGCGCGATGCAGTCCCGGAATAGGTCATATCATCGTTGGGTAGCAGGTTTGGATTAGGAACATCGTCTTCAATTTCCCCGAGCGGATATGTGTAGCCGCTCCATCCTCTCCAACCTATCCTGGAATTATCGTAGTTCGGGAATCGTGCGCGGTGCTGGCGTTTTCCGTTGACGAATAGCTGAGTGAAAGAAATATTGTCTTTTTTGACTTCGGTTAGGGTAGTGAAGTAGATACCATTTTTGTATTTTGTCCATTTGCAGTCGAGTTTGATTCCGCCGCTTATGGTGACATCTTCGTTCTTGTAAGCTTTGTAAGTTATAGGCGCATTTCTGCAGCCGGAGTCTTCGGGGCCGAAGACAAGCGGCTCAGCGAGGTAGTAAGTACTTTGCTTTAAGTAAATGGTTATGGCCTCGTCGGTAACTTTTTTTAATGTTTTTACCGCGGATTTTGCTCTGTGGATAGTGGCGAAGGGTTTTTGCATTGTGCCGGGATTTTTGTCGTCTCCGGCAGGGGCAACATAGAGTGTTTTTGCACAAACGTCTTTCGTCAGAAGAGCAGTCAGGGAGAGTGTCAGGATTAAGATAGACAGTAAGAGTTTTCGGGGCAGATTCATTTTTTACCTCCTGCGTTAATGAAATGTTTTTAATGCCCTTTTAGGGCTTTCTTTTAACAGAAGTTTACTATATGGGATTTTGAAGTAAATATACAGTTTAAACTGTTGGTTTTCCGCTGTTTTTAGGGGATGGTGATGTAAGTGGAAAAAGCCCCTGATTTTGATATCAGAGCTGAGGGATGAGATTTGTTCTTTATCCGGCCCTTCAAAAATGGGGCTATAATCTGCATTTTCTCGGGGCATCTTATAATCGAGGCGGGTGTAGTAAGCATAGAAATCGCCGGCGCGGAGAGTTGCTGCAATTAGCAGAAAAAAAGTTTTATTTATTTTCATTCAGGCCTCTGAGTTATTTTGAGATTATTCTGACTTTATTTTGATTTCCAATGCTTTTTCCGCCTGGATTTGTAGCCATAAGATAAGAGTTTTTTCCCCGGTGGTATCATAGGTAATACCCTGCCGGAAATTTTCCCCCGGTTCGATTTTTTTGCCGTCTAATTTCAGCTCTGCGGATGAAGAACTCCCCCAGTTTTTGATTACGAAACAGGGATTTACAATTGGGCTTTGCTCTGAGGCGTTGAGGGTGAAAGACAGAGAGTCAGAGTCGGCGGTAATGAGATATGCTCTCTGGTTTTGTTTGTATCCTTCAGTGGAACATCCCTCGGTATGCTGTATATCCGGAGGGTTGTTCCAGGATTTTGCCAGCGGCTTCAGGGAGGAAATTGCATCTTTGCTAAATCCGTACATAAGATAATCTTTTGCCGGGTTTCCCCAAACGAGAGACGAATGAGCAACCCGGTCGGCTGCCACAGCGCCTCTTCCGTCGCTTGTAATCTGGGCGGCAGGCCAGTGGTTCCACCAGTGAAACTTTGAATTTCTGCTGTGTCCAGCGAAGACCCTGATGGGTGAGCCGGTTGGATAAATGTTGAAAGTTTTGTATTCTGATTTTGAATTTACCATTGTAATAAGGGCATCAAAAGCGTCTTGTTTTTCATAGCCGTTTTCCCAGGAAAGGGTCTTTATTTTACCTTCGGGACTTACTATAGAGTAGGCTTTTAAGTGGACGTTGTCTTCCGGTTTTGTGCCGGGCCCGCTGAGGAACATAGTTTCGACCCAGCTATCACCCCAGATTTTTCCTCTTGCCAGATGCCTTACTGCAACTCCGTCTGGATATATGGTCCAGTATTCATCGGCCCAGTCGCCCCAGCCGTTATTGGTGGGGACGAAGTTATATCTTGAGTCCACCAGTCCGTATCGCCAGTGGACAACGATGCGTGCGTTGGTGTTTTCTGTAATCCTGACGTATGAATGTCGGCATTGTTTGTCGGACATGTGCTCGCAGCACCCCTCGGCTAAGCCGGGCTGCTCGATTTGCCGGTAGTTTTCGCTGCTCTGGTCGCCGACCCATTTACCGTTTTCAGTTATAAGGAACGGGCCGTAACTTGTCCCTCGCCAGAACAGAATACGTGTGGGCAGCAGGTCGAATTTGACAAGGACGTCGGGGTGTTCGCTTACACGCCACATATTGTCCCAGGTTTCGTAGTATTTTATTTTAGTATATTCGGCGCCGAATTTCTGTGCGGTTTTGTTATGTGGATTTTGGGGTAGTTCTCTTGGCTGCATATCCGGATTGTCTCTGACGGATTCGGCGGGCTTGAAGTTGTTAAAAGATTCGGCGATTTGTTTTTCAGATAGTTTTTGATTATAGACCCTGACTTCGTCGATGAGACCGTCGATGCCAAACAGTGACGGCCATTTGCCTCGGTCAATACTCCCTTCGATAGGCGGCATTTTTTCTCCGTTCAGTCCGACCATAAAATCGGTATCAGAACTCTCCAGAGCTTTCTTTGGGACCGCTGTCGAACCTCCGGCTTTGCCATCCACGAAAAGCGATAACTTACCCGAATCCTTATCGAATGTCCCGGCAATATGATACCACCTGAACAATTCCAGGGGCGTTTGTTGCACGATAGAATGCCATTTCCCAGCGGTGAAGATGTGAAATCCGGGATAACCGTGCTCGCTTACACCTAGGTAGTATCCTTTTTTGCCCCACTGCGATTGCTGAGCGATTGGCGCCCAGCCGAACGGATATGCTCCCAGTGCAACCCAACCTTCTACGGTAATTTCCTGTTTAGCTTTCTCGGATGGGGCAGAAGCAAGGCGGACGGCTGAATAATATCCATCGAATTCCAGAGCTGTTCCGGAGATGCCCTTTTTCCACAAAGTCTTGTGACCTTCAACTTCGCAGATGCGTTTTGTTATGCCTTCGCCAGTTTCATCACCGGCCCGGGACAGACCTTCATCGAACGAGAATTCTATTTGGGGTTTTGCAATCAGATTTTCTTTAACCGGAGCATTTTCCACTGAAGTGTATGTTTTCTTCTCCGGCCCTGCCTTGCCGAGGGATATTTCTTCGATACCGTTTGTTGAGAGCTGCAGTTTCTGGACAATCGTATGAGCTGGGTTATTCCAGTCATCAAGCTTTTCTGTCCCCTTCCTTATGGTTCGGGTAACTTTTCGGTCGCCAGTTATGTTGAAGTATTCATCGACGACTCCATCCCAGTTGACGTTGTTAAAGTCCGGCATATATCGCCAGTGGATAATGACCTTATCAGGGCTGTTTTCTATGATTCGGACATGAGAATATCGATTGATGCGGTCCGGATTAACTTCATCGCCGTCGCCGCTTCGGGGTATAATTTCCTGGAAACTCCATTGGCCTTTTTTTGTTTTCAAGTATGGCAGATAACTTTTCTTCCGGCTGAATATAATCTTTTGGTTTTCACCGACTTTTACAATGACATCTGCGAATTTGCCGAACAACTCGTCGTCATAAGCCAATACGTTTTCGAAATTCCCCGGGACTTTGGTGTAGTAGCCATAGAAATCACCCGCAAAGACACAATTCAATAATACGAAGGATAGTAAAACTGCCTGCAGAAAAGTAGATAAGGTTTTCATTTTTCTTTCCCCTTGTAAAGAAGTTTAGTCATTTAGTATGTGACTGTTTAATCTTTCTTTAGTTGACTTATGGAAACCTCGACGGGTTCTTCACTTTTCAGCAGAGTCCATGTAACGAGCATCTTTTCCCCGTCGGTATCGTAAACCATTCCCTGACGGAAGCTATTGGCGGAGGTTACTTGCTTTCCATTGAGTTTTAGAGTTACTCTGTCGTGTTTCCAGTTTTTTATGACAAAGCACGGGTTGACAATCGGATTATTTTCTGAGGCGTTGATTTTAAAGGATATATTATCAGAAGAGGCGCTGAGATGATATGCCCTTTGTTCTTTTTTATATCCATTGTTGCGGGCTCCTTTAATGTCGGTTATTTTTGGCGGGTTGCACCAGGATTTGACTATTGGTATCAGGGCTTCGACTGGTTTGTTTGTAAAGCCATACATAGCCATATTGCCGTGGTCGACGGCGTTGTCCGCAGCGCAGAGTGCCGAATGTGTGATGCGGTCGGGGAACAGTGAGTTTTTCCCCTGAGAAGGAATCATCGCCACAGGCCAGTGGTTCCAGGTCATAAAATGACCGTAGGTATCTGTTCTGACGCGTCCCCAGGGATTGATGTATGTACCTTCCTGGAATGCGAGGAATACCTTGTAATCGGATTTGAAGTTGATTCGTTCGATATTGGCACTCGGCAGAGGGTTGTCGGGGACACTTTCGGACCAATCCGCTTTTGCGGTGTCACCTTTTAGATTTGCATAGTCTGCCGCCTGCATATTCATTACTTCTTTAGGTGTCATACCCGGCTGGGCGAAGAACTGGACATCCTGCCAGGAGACTTTTTCCGGTGGCCTTTCAAGATAGCTTATAGAGCGTTGATTTACTTTACGGACGGCTATCCCGTCCGGGTAAATTGAGAAGTATTCATCGACCCATATACCGGCGTCACCGAAGCCCTCGTTGAAACCGTATAGAACATCGCAGACATTGTATCGCCAGTGGATTACTACTCGTGCGTCGGTGTTTTCAATCAATCGCACGTGTGTGTAAATTCCTTTTTTGTCCGACATATGTTCGCCGTAGCTTACGGAGTTTCCTGTTTCAACGCTCTGGTCAGCCAGCCAGAGATTCTTCTCGGTGACCCAGCCGGGGCCGTAGGAAGGACCTCGCCAGAATATCACGCTGGTGGGCTTCTGGTCAAATTTGACTACGATGTCAGGCCAGTTGCTTGTTCGCCACAAGTTGTCCCACAATGAATGGTACTTTAATTTTGTGTAATAAGCTCCGAATTTTTCAGCGAATCCGGGCTTTCCCGGAAGGACTCTTTTTTCGAATCCAGGGTTATTCAGTAACTTTTCTTCCGGTTTTAAGTTTGAGTATGATTTTTTGATATCTTCCGGTGAAAGCACACCATTGTAGATAGTAACTTCGTCTATAGCACCTTCGAAGCCGGTGATGCAGGCCTTCTGACCGTAAACTCCATATCTTTCCGTCGGCAGTGGTATAAGAGGTTCAGAATTCAGCCCGATGACAAGCGGCTTGTCTGCAATGGGTATAGTTTGCCGTCCGAAATTTTCTTTTGCGGATATTTGGCCGTCTATATAGAGACTGACTTCGCCGGTATCATCGTTAACAGTTACGGCGATGTGAGTCCAGCGATGATTTTTTATTTTTTCTTCAGAGATTACAGATTGCCACTTACGGTCGCAGCTTGCCATAAATCCTACCCGGCCTTGAGCATCGACTCCGAGGTAAAAACCACTCTTTCCCCACAGGGCCTGCTGGATGATAGGTACCCAGCCGAAAGGATGGGCATCCATAGCAACCCAGGCCTCTATAGTTATCTGCCCCATAACCCTGGGAGTGTATTGCAGGGGCATTGATACGGAAGAAGTGTAGCCGTCGAATTCCAGTGCGGTTCCTGAGACACCTTTTATCCAGTAGCTGTCGGGGCCTGTGATAGAGCATTCAATGCCGCTGATGTTTTCTCTGGTATAATTTGAATCGGCCTTTGCACCCTCGTTGAATTTCCATTGTGCTGCTAATCGACCGATATTGTTCTTTTTGAGAAGTGAGCCGTTTATTGGTTTATCAAAACGGTGACGGTTCTTTGCTTTCTTGAAGGCAAGCTGTTCAATGCCGTTTGCTTTCAACTGTAATATTTGGATGGCAGTGTTTTCGGGATTTTGCCAGTCGTCGATTTTTTCGGTGCCTTTTTTAATTCTTCGGGTGATTGTTCCGTTAGGCGTTATGGTGAAAATTTCGTGGACTACGCTGTTTAGTTTTACGTTTTTGAAGTCGGGGTAGTATCTCCAGTGGATTACCGCTTGCCTGGGTGATTGTTCGATTATTCTGACATAGGAGAATCTGTTGTATTTATCAGGTTTTATTTCGGTGCCGTCACCGGTTCTTTCGACGATTTCATCCAGGTACCATTTGCCTTGTTGAGTTTGGTAATACGGCAGGTAGCTGGATTCGCGAGAGAAGACAACTTTTTTATTCGAATCCAGTTCTACGACGATGTCTGCGAATTTCCCGGAGATTTCATCTTTATAATCGGTCCGGGTATAATACCCTTTCAATGGTGCGGCCCAAAGGGGCACTGAGATAGAGTTTATCAGTAATGAAACGATAAGAATAAACAGAAAATTTGCTAACTTGTTATTCATTTTAAGAACCTTTCTTTTTCCATATCACTTACTTTTGGGTAGGCGCGATAGTAATCTTTGCAGATTTATTTGAGCGCCGATTTATCCAAACAACCAAATTTGATGCTATGCCAGACTCTTCGTGGCCTATTCGACAATCCTGCCCCGCCACCAGTTTCTCACCATTAAACGTCATCTCTGCACCGCCCTGGCCCCACCCTTTAATCACAAATGCGGGATTTTCGATGAAGACCTTTTTATCCCCTTGCGCTGCTTCGGCCAGAGTGAATTCGAACTCCTTCGCTCCGTCATCACCACAAGAAAGTATATAGGCCCGCTGTGCGGGATCATAAATCAGAACCTTGTATTTCGGCTTTATTCCACTTCCCTGTAACTGCGGCGGACGAAGCCAGGATTGAGCGAGCGGCAACAGCTCATCGGCGGGCTTCTCTGCCTTGGTCATACCCGATAAGTACACCTGTTCGAGGATGTTCTTGGTACGGCGGTAGTGCCACCAATTGAGGGTGTGGCCCAGAGAAGTCGAATAACCATTCCTGGGTTCGCGCGGCCACGTCTGGAACACGTGCGGAAGTTCGCCTTCAGGGGGGTAGGGTTCGTTCTCAATACCATAGGGTATGAAGATGGTAAAAGGTCGGTATTGAGACTTCAGGTTAATGACCTTGATATTGGCCTGAGCGAAGATACCAAAGTCCTTCGGATACGGTTTGTAAGGTATCGTCTTACTTCGTCCATCCATTATAATCAGCGTAATCGGAGCCGATTCGATGTCGTCCTCCGGCGTGTGCCCCCTCAGGCCGAAGATGAAATCCTCCTGGAACTCGTGGACGACACTGGGCGGGATTTCCCGAATAGGCTGGTTTCCTTGAAAAGTCTCATCCGTCACTGTCATGCTTTGCTCGGCCAAACCCGTATAAATCCGGACATAGCGTGTGTGCGTACCATCCGGATAAATATAGTACCACTCATCGGTCCAATCCCCTTTGCCATACGGCGAACCGCTGGGGATATCGTTATGAGCAATCCTCCCATCAGGGTCAGCGATCGCAGCGCGTACGCGGACAACGATACGAGCCGGGTTCTGGCTCTCGACCCACATGCACGCATACTTTGCTTCCTGGTCCCACAGAATTTCGCAGGAACTGGAGGCCTTCGGGTCATAGGTTTCGGTCCAGCCGTTCGAGTAGTGGATGTCATTTTCGGTCACCATGCACGGATAGCACGGCATACTAAAACGCATTTTGGTAGGAACCAGGTCAAAGTGTACCTCAACGGCGACCCTGCGCAGTTCACGAGGAACAGGAGAACTTGGTTTTTCTAAATATTTGACCGTCGGCTCGCTCGTCCCCACGGCGTAAAACTTTTCTGAGGCAGCAGTCAGAGGCGCAACAACAGAAATGACGATCCCTATTAGTGAGCAAAAAACTATCGTGAATTTGCTTGTGTATTTCATGACATATCCTTTCGCTTCTATGTAGGAAAGCCTCAAACATTATTTGGGCTCATTGACGTTAAAGTTTCTTGTGATTTTGAATGTAAATGCGTGCTGGCAGGGTTTTTCTTTCGGAGTTTTGATGATAAGTCCTTTCTTTGAAAACTCCCACTTGAGCTTTTTGGCATCGCCGAGCATGGTAATAAATTTTATTTCGCTCTTTTCAGTTCCATCGTCCCGGTTGTCGTCTAGCCGCCGAAGTCGCCCCCCTCGAAATCAGCGAAGATAATATCCTGCGCCTGGAGGCTTAGAGGAAGGAAAAGTAAAAATAAAAGCGTAAGCAATCTAATTTCAATTCTCTTTCCAAAAAATCTATCGCACGCTCAATCTGTACAGGTTCACGCTCAACGGCCCTGCGAGAAGCCCATCAGAGACACCTGTGACAGAACTTTGCTTAATGGCAACTTTCGGCTCTTTGCCGGGCTCATTATACGCCATCGGGTCATCATTCGCTATTACCCACTTTTGACCCTGTCCGGTTAGCTCGACGCCTTTTAGGTCTATTGCCAATTGATACTCGCCCCTTGTGGGATTGACAATACCGATGGTGATAGCATCGCGGTCTTTGGTCCAGGCGGCAACAACATCAAGCAGCTCAGGAACATCAGAAATCTTAACAGGTATTGTTCCATAGTGTTTGCGATAAAGCATAAGCGGCATAGCGGTTGTTGCAAAGCCGGCTTTTGTTTTTGTGGTTTTAATACATCCGATGACGTTTACGGTCTGGGCGTAATTAGCCATATATATTATATCCGAGTTCCTGAACATTTCGTGCAGTCCGGTTGCGATACCGAGCGCATCCTGCATATAATACCGCACTCCCAATTCACCATAGACGTGCGGGCCATACCAGTAGTTCCATTCATCAAGAGCAATGCGAATATCTTTGCCTTTCAAAGAGTCAAGCTCTCGGCGCATTCTCCTGTGGAAATCAGCCTTATCACGTGTTACTCGTACAGTCTTTTTAACATGTTCCGGTACACTGGGCATCTTTTCATTTCTATATTCAAAACCTACATACCAGTGTTCGCTGATAAGGTCCATATAGTTTGCACATTCTTCCAGCATTGTTCTTGACCATTTTCCTGAATCTCCTACAGCAACGAGCTTGATGGAAGCATCGGCCTGCCACATTTTTTCAGCCACCCGGTTGTGTTTAATAGTATATTGTTTTAATGACATATATCCGAGCTGCCACCGACCGAACATTTCGTTACCAACACACCAGAACTTGACATCGTACGGTTCTTGATGACTGTTTTTTGCTCTCCAGTTTCCCATTGGAGTCCCTGCTGAGCCGTTTGCATACTGGACTTCCTGGAAAGCCGAATGTGCGTCGCCGAAGCCGGTATTGACAGCAATCATAGGTTCGGCGTTTACTTCTCGGCAAAAAGCGACAAATTCATCGAGTCCGAAGTCGTTGTATTCGAGGCCGGACCAAGCGGGGTTTTTTCGGGTTGGTTTTTTGTCCGCCTCGCCGATACCATCTCGCCAGTCGTATCCGCTTACGAAGTTCCCGCCGGGCCAGCGGTAAAGGGGGGCATTGAGTTCTTTCAGCAGCTTGAGGGTATCGGCTCTCATGCCGTTTATATTATCAGCGGGCATTAATGAAATGGTGCCGATTTTGAAGTTTCCTTTTCCATACCCGGCGATTTGAATTTTTCCGTTTTCAGTATTATCACCGGCTTTGAATTTCAAGGGATACTTTCTGAACTTTTTATCAATTACGTCAATGGTAACAGTATCGCGTTGATTTTTTTGTTCACCCCAGATAAGAGAAACCTTCACTTGTCCGGCATCTTGTGAGCCGGCAAGGATAATCCGGCCGATGTATTCTTTGTCTTTTTCCAGGGTAACTCTGCCCTGCTGGATACCGGCAGGCATTTTACCATTTGCGATTATCAGGGGTGTGTGCTTTCCAACGTATGAGTTTTGAGTAATCATTTTGACGCTCCCTGGAGTGCCGATGATTTCCCAGGGCGAGCCGGTGATTACGGGGAACTGACCTCCGGTTTTGCTTTTTTCAGAGTATGGCTTGAAGTCATCTGTTACAGGATAATAGAATTTTCTGTCCTCGAGCATTTCGGCCCAGATGCCGCCGTAAATACACCGACCTAAATGCTCAATAAATTGGCCATAGATATATTTTGATATCGGCTCACCTGTTTTGGTTGCATCGATGGATATTCCCGAATGTAGGGAGTCTTCTTTGGCCCTGCTGATGTTGACGAACAGAGTAACAAAAACAACAACGATAATTAAAGCGATTGGGAAAAAATTCTTTTCACGCATTATCTTATCTCCTGAATTTCTGATATTATTTTTTAGTAAGATTCTAAGGCGTATAAAAGAATTTGCAAGAAACTTATTTGCTGCGATGTCTTAATTTTGTGCTTGAACAAAAGTATTAGTCCTTTGATAATGCTTTCGGTATCTGGCGGTTTACGAATATGAAGCATGCTAAAAAAATATTGATGTGGACGGGAATTTGGTTGCTGACGCTGGGATTGTTGTTTTCAATTATAAGCACCTTTTTCGGCTCTCGGTGGTCTCAGGTGTTTTTCAGCTCCACCCCGCTTGTAGTTTACTGGATTGTTTTACTTTTATTGCTTTTGGCGGGCTTGGCCTTTTACAGGAGCTTGCGAGCCAGTCCATCCCTCTATATGGCTCACCTGGGCGTGATTTTTGTGCTTGTGGGTGGGATGTACAGTTCCAGGCGTTTCCATCAAACAGCAATGGATTACTTCGGCAGCGACAAAGAACATTCAGGATATATGCTGCTGGAGCAAAACAGACCTGTTCATCAACTTTTAGGCCCGGATATGCAGACCCTCAAAGGAGAGCTTCCGTTTAAAGTAAATCTTCTTAGTTTCTGGCTTGAATATTATCGCAGCGGACCGGCGTTGATGACAGGAGTCAACAGCGAAGGCAGGAGGTTTGTCTTTGAGCTGGATAACCGGTTTCCTGCCGAATTTGATATAAATAGTAATGTGATGGTTCGTGCAGTGAGGAAATTTGAGAATTTCAAGTTAAAGCTTCAGGATGGACAACGAACCGCGATTGACCAGAAGGGATTGGGGAGCAATCCTGCCTTGGAAGTTGAGATACTCCGTAGTGACGGTTCGATTAATCGGGGATATTTGTTTGAGAGATTCCCCCAAATGAGTCAAGTGGCGCCGGAGTTTCAGCTTGAATATTCCGCAGGTCGTATAACAGGAATTTCTGATTATAAAAGTTACATTCAGATACTTTCCCAGGATGGTTCAAAACCGCTGGCGGCTGCTATAATCGAGGTCAATAAACCCCTGCATTTCGGCGGCTATCATCTCTATCAATATTCTTATGACAACAAAAATCTGGAATATACGATTTTGTATGTGGTCTCTGATTCGGGTTTGTATATAGTTTATGCGGGCCTCTGGCTTCTCGGACTCGGAGCTGCCGGAAGGTTCTGGTTCAGACCTGCGGTTGAATATTTGAAATTAAAGAAACGGGCCGCTTATGGAAATTAAATATTCAGTTTTGGGACTTCTGATTTACACGGCAATGTTTTTTTATCTTGCGGGATTTCTGTTGTCCTTGTTGAAATTTAAGCGATTGTGGCGGATTTTTTATTTTGCCGGCTTTGCCTTAGTAGTAACGGGCTTTATACTGCGATGGGTGGAAGTTGACCATCTTCCGATGCAGGTGCTTTTTGATATATTTTTGTGTATGGGGATGGTTTATCCGGTAAGCGTTTTCTGCAGGCGTTTTTTAAAGGTTGGTGTAGAGCCAGCGGATATGATTTTAGGATTTATAATTCTTTTCCCGGCGGGCTTTGTCTTCAGTTCCCAGCGAATTCACCTTCCGCCGGCCTTGCAGAGCTGGCTCTTCGGACCTCACGTGACGGTTTACCTCCTGGCATATATCCTAATGGCCAAGGCATCGATACAATCGATTTTACAACTTTGCGGCAGGGTGCAAAACCCTGATGATGATTTTGTTTCTTATGAGGAGGGAGCTTATAAGCTTGTTCGCATTGGATTTGTGTTATTGACGGCCGGATTGCTTCTCGGCTGTTACTGGGGTAAGCTTGCATGGGGTGAATACTGGAGCTGGGACCCAAAGGAAATGTGGGGGCTTGCAATCTGGCTGATGTATGTTTTATATTTTCATTACCGTTATGCTACGGCAAAGAAACACCCGAAGGTCAACAGCATCCTTGTTTTGATTGGTCTGGGTGTTATAATAGCAAATTTCCTGATGATGGTTATTCCGAGGCTCCAGCCAGGCTTACACAACTATGCAGGATGATATTGTGATTAACAATAAATATAGAGAAGGGAAATGGCAAAGCAAAAATCTAAAAAGCGTTTGCACAAGATAAATTTCGGCGCTGTGGTAGTGGCAAGCCCGGCGGATGAGGCGTTTATGGCTGGGGGAGTTATGCTTTTGCACCCCGAAACCAACTGGACGGTTATTACGTTGTGCGGTAAGGAGAAAAAGGGCTTCGCAGAAAAATACGCCAGGGCATTAGAGCAGTTCGGGGCCTGGGGACAAATGGGAAACTTCTCAGAGGAAAAAGGACAAAAACTTCCATCGGAGTTTCAACTTCAAAGCAGCATAATGTCACTGTTGCGGTCGGAAAGATTTGATGTTGTTATCACGCATAGTCTCTGGGGTGAGTATCGAAAGTCGCCGATGGTAGAGCTTATCGCCAAATCAGTTTTGGCATTGACAAGGACCGGCAGACTGACCGTCAGACAGCTATGGCAGTTTGCATACGATAGCGGCGGAGAAAATTATAAAATAAAACCTGCTCAGGAAGCGGATATCTGTGTGGACCTTACCGATGAGATTCATAAGAGAAAATATGATATCCTTACTCAGACTTATGGTTTGAATCTGGAGAGCATTCTTCGGCAGGAAAGCTTTTGGCTGCTTGGTATAAAGCCGAAGGGTAAAAAAGAGAAAAGCTGAATTTGCTCCGACCTTTTATTGAAACTATGTATATTTCGGTATCGTGGGGGCGGACGGGTGAATAAATCAAGAGGATAATATTTTCATCGCACAGTCTTGTGATTATGCATATAGACTCTTACAGTTTTGGAAAGGTCGTTATAAACGGCAGGGAGTATAGCGTGACTGCCTGATAATCGACGACCAGGTAAGGCCTGACTGGCGGCGCAAACGGGGACATTTATTAAGCGATGATGATTTGAAGCCCGTTATAGAAGCCGCACCTGAAGTATTGGTTATCGGCTGCGGAGCATCAGGAGCTATGAGAGTCCCGGATGAGGTGGTGAATTTTCTTGCCGGGCACGGTATTGAATCCCAGGTTCATAATACCGGCCAGGCGGTGCGGCGTTTTAATCAGTTAAAGCAAAAAGGTCTTGATGTTGCGGCGGCATTTCATCTTACCTGCTGAGAGCATAACGGCTTTGCCAGTACCGCTGCTGTGCAATAACATACCAATGCAATAACGGCCAGAGCATTAAAGCCGATGGAGATTGCAAGTGACGTGCCCAGCACTGCGGCAGTAACGGATGCGAATCCGTTTACTCCCCAGGCCCAGGGCAGCAGGGGCTTGTGGTTTATATGAGTTTGTTTTAGTCCGGTTGGAAAGGGAATCCCCATAAAGAAAGCCAGAGGTGCGGTAAGTATCAGTCCTGATAGAATCCTCATAGGCCTTGTGAAACCGATGAGCCGGTCGAATGCGAATGTAAGAAGTATTATAAGTGCCAGTCCGGTGATAACGACACCGGCAACGGCGATGCATATCTTCGTGAAGCCGGGTCTTCGAACTTTGCCGGAGACCAGCGACCCGCAGCCGGAAAAAAATAAAAAGCTGACAAGTGTTACCGCAACCCCGAATACCGGATGCCCTATAAGTAAAGTCATTTTCTGGATGAAAGCCATTTCCAGGAACATATAAGCCAAACCCAGCAGAAGGAAGTAGGTTAGCGTCAGGGTTTTTCCGGAAGCGACTCCCCTGACGTCCCCGGCGATAAAAAGAGGAAGAATAATCAGAATGGCGCTGGCGATGATTGCCTGGAGCAAAGTTGCCGCAAGCACCAGGTATCCCCATTCCGAGAAGAGCAGCCAGTTTCTCGGCATCTTTTTCATAAGCAGGGGAAGGGATTTGAATTTGAAAAAATCGAAAAAGTACGGCTTGTTATCGGTAGCGGGTCGAATATTGTATGGATATTCGTGGAGAAATTCCAGGTATCTCTCGGAGAGGATTTCCCTTGCAGCATTGTAATAGACCGGATTTTCGAGTTTGTGAAAACGATTGGTCTCTTTCATTTTTAAGCCGGGCAGATGAACCAGGTCGAAACATTTTTTTTTCGTGAATTCCCTGGTGTTCTCTATCTGGTTTTTAGAAAAGGCCTTGGGTTTCGCTACTATGGTGGCGGTAGCCCAGCTTCTAATCATTATTATGTTCTCTTCCGGCTTCTTTATCCCTTTCTCTCGCAGCGCCTCTGTGATGGTTGCAAACATCTTTACAGCGTCCCTGGCGGGCGTCTTGAGGACTCTTGTGATTGTCAAAAGCCCGTTTGGTTTTAGCTTTGCCATTGCCTGCCGGATAGCTTCAATAGTGTAGAGGTGGCTTTCGTTAAGCGAGTAAAGACCTGCTGCTGAGGCGGAAAATGAATCCAGCAGCGAGATATTGATAATATCGAAGGATTCAGCAGTAGTCTCCAGAAAAGTTCTTCCTTCAGCATTGACGAGGTCAACATTTTCTCTTTGGTAAATATTTGCTGCGAAATCACTTAGTTTGCCCCGCATCCAATCTATTGTTTGTTTATTCATTTCCACTGCTGTTATCTTTTTTGCATCTTCGATAAGTCCCTGGCAGACATCAGAGCCGCCCCCAGTCCCGATTATGCAAACCGATGGTTTTTCAGTGAGGTGATAGGCCAGGGCGGATGTAGTATAATCATAACATTTTAAATCCTGAATGTTTTCGAAATGGTTTACGGCGGATATGGCATCGGCGTCAGAGATTATCAGCATTTGTTCCGGCAGCGCCCCTTTGAAACTAAAACTCATACCAGGAAAGTATCTTATAGTTGGAGCGGAAATGCAGTCAAGCCGGGCTATCGGGCTGTAACGGCTTTCGAGGATTTTTGCGTTTGGTAATGCACGATAGTAGTTCAGAGATTTGTTTTCGGAAAGTCTGATTTCCAATTTGTTTTCGTCCCGGCTGAAGGGATTGAAGAACCAAAACAGGACACCTGCAATTATAATGGTGAAAACAATGTATTTTTTTGAGCATTGTATGGCCAAAAGCATTGCTGTAAGAAACAGGGCGGCACTTATGATTAGCAGTAGATATTCAGGAGAGTTCCCGTACATAAGCGCCACAGCGCCGGCGGCGCCAAGGCCTGAACCCGTCATATTATAGAAATACAACCGATGTGCGCTCCTGCCGAATTTGGTAAACGCCAAAGCTATGAATGAGCCGGCGCAAAAAAATGGCAAAAAGAAGAGCAGGTAATATGCAAGAAGATACAATATCTGGCGTCTGTCCCAAATAAGCTGCAACTCGTCGAGGGGAACTTTTTGAGTTATATAGAAAACAGCGGGCACGAGAACGGCTGAAGCGGTGCAAAAACTCCAGAGAGCGGTTTTGTATTTTTCTGTTAAAGTTTTGGCAAAGATGGTTATGAATGTCCCCCCGCCGCCAAAGCCCAGCAGGGCCGTGCTGATAATAAGGTATGAGAAATTATGCCAATGACCTATGGATAACGCCCTTACAAGCACCAGCTCCAGGGCCAGTGTCGCTGCTGATATAAGAAAAATGGAAAGTGCAATAACCATAATCCGAGTCTCAATACTATCTGATTTGCTTTTA
Source organism: Phycisphaerae bacterium (assembly GCA_030604525.1). GTDB lineage: Bacteria > Planctomycetota > Phycisphaerae > Sedimentisphaerales > Anaerobacaceae > JAUVVQ01. The sequence goes on from JAUVVQ010000002.1 coordinate 87,506, forward strand.
TTCTTGCAGCCGGTCGCATTTCAACGCCGAAAAATAAATATGTGTTGTCAGCCGGAACAATTTGAGCCGGTTACTTGAGTTATTAAAGTCTGTGAGCTGGGGTTTTTGCAAGGTTATTTTTTAGCTCGCTATGTTTTTTACCTGGAATGTTTTGGCTTGAGTATGATTATTCCAAGAGCACATAATATAAAAAGCATTGCAGATCGCGGCTCGGGGGTTGTTATGTAAAGCTCGAAGCTGTCCAAAGTGCCAGTGTCGGCGGGCCAAAAATCGTAAATCTGCAACCGCCAGGTGCCATAGGCATCCTCGCCATCAAATTTAGAAAGGTGATATGGTTTAATAGGTCTGAATCGGCCGGTAAAAGGTGCCTCGCTTTCTGTGACTGGACCTTCAGCTTCATCATCAAATATGGTACCTGTGTAATCTTTGTAATTTTCGTCACGAGGAAATTTGTCAAGGTTGTAAACATCAAACATATTCAGACAAATTTTTGTCTTGCTTGGACTTTGCAGAAAAATCTGTATATCAATCACATTGGTATGTCTTAAATTTATACCGACATCAAGGTCGTAGATAATAAGATGGTCGGGCATTTCTATAACAGCATCATCCATCCAGCCTTTGCTGATGTCTGGATAGTCGCTGTCTGACTTCGGGATAGGCAGGTCGAATTCGCCTTGATATTTGTGGATAATAGCTGCTGAGCAAAAAGTAGAGAACATTATCAGCAAGGTAAAAGTTACAGCACTCCATTTTGCCGTTTTGAGCAAATCCATTTTACCCAAATTGACTTAACCAATATTTAATTAATTGTAAGCCAAAAACACATTAAAAAATTCTACGAGCTGGAGGCGCAATTGTCCATTAGAAAAAACATAAAGTTTTTGCTTTTTTTTGGCCTATATTTAATCACACAGGAAGGCTTGCGAATTGTGCGATATTTTGATATAAGCAATTATTTGATTTGAATAAAAGGAACAAATTATGGAAACAGCAGGATTGAAGAATTCGATTGAAGAGTTACTGGCCCGGGTTAAAAAAATCCGGGAGTGGCTTTGACATATCCACCAAAAGAAAAAAGTTGCTCCATCTTGAACAACAGGTGTCAGACCCCGGTTTCTGGGATAATCCTGAAGCGGCCCAGCCGATAGTTTCACGTTTGAGCATTCTAAAGTCCGTCGTGGAACCCGTTGAGGAGGTCAACAGGGCGGTTACAGATATGCAGGAGCTTTTTGAGCTTGCAGAGGCCGAATCCGATGAGACGACTTTTATACAGTTAAAGACCGAAGTAAAAGAAGTAATAAAAAAATGCGGTAAGATTGAGCTTCAGGGACTTTTGTCCGGGCCGAATGATGCGAAGAATTGCTATTTCAGTATTCACGCCGGTGCCGGCGGGACGGAAAGTTGCGACTGGGCGAATATGCTTCTTCGAATGTATTCGAAATATTTCGATACTAACGGCTTTAAGTATAAACAGCTTGATTTGACGCCGGGTGAAGAGGCGGGTATTCGTTCTATAACGCTCAGGGTTAAGGGTCCCTTCGCCTTCGGCAAACTCTGCTGCGAAATCGGAGTCCATCGGCTTGTTCGGATTAGTCCCTTTGATTCACAGGGAAGAAGACATACCAGTTTCGCTGCGGTCGATTGTATGCCGGAACTTGATGAGAATATTGATATCCAGATAAACGAAGATGATTTGAGGATAGATTTTTTCCGTGCGAGCGGCGCTGGCGGACAACACGTTAATAAAGTAAGCTCGGCAGTGAGAATAACTCATTTGCCCACCGGTATTGTGGTGCAGTGCCAGAATGACCGCAGCCAGCATAAAAACAGAGCGGAGGCAACAAAGATGCTTACCTCCAGATTGTATATGCTCCAGCAGCAAAAGCGCGACCAACAGCTGGCAAAGTTGTATGGCGATAAAGGAGAAATTGCCTGGGGCAATCAGATAAGAAGTTATGTTCTACAGCCCTATCAGATGGTTAAAGACCATCGTACCGATTTCCAGACCGGTAACGTCGATGCCGTCCTGGATGGAGATATTGAAGGATTTATTGAAAGTTACTTAAGGCACAAAGCTAAGAAAAAACACGGAAGCAAATAAGTTTCGGAAAAGTTTTTGAGAAACTAAACCCTGTTGACTGATGTTAGTCGGGAGAAAAAAATGAGAGAGATTATTAAATTACAGGTGAAGGCACGGAAGGTCGATACTGATATTTCGAAATGCAGGACGGATTTACTTGTGGTCGGGATGTTCTCGGGGATGGCCCGGCTGGACAAGTTTTGCAGCCGGTTAGACGATAAGCTGGGCGGCACAATTTCAAGGTTGGTCAAACTCGAAGATTTCAAAGGTAAAGAAGGCAGCAGTTTGCTTATTTACGGCACATCTGAGGTCGGTGCCAAGAGGATACTGCTTATTGGCTTAGGTCGGAAGAACAAAACCGGCCTGGATACCATACGCAAGTCAGCCGGTATAGCAGCCAACAAAGCTGTCTCCATTAAAGCAGAACAAATCACTTTGGCGATTCATAAAGCTTTCGGCGGTCGGTTCGCACTTCCTGACATCGGACGAGTCTGTGCGGAAGGCGCATATTTCGGCGGATATCGGTATGATGAGTTTGTTACGGATACGGATGAGCAAAATGGCCGAAAGGAATCCCTTCTGGTCGAAGTAATAGATTCGGATTCGGAAAAGCTCGCAAAATTACGCAAGGGTGTTGAAACTGGCATGATAATCGGCCAAGCGCAAAATTATGCCAGGACTTTAGCTAACCGGCCCGGAAATGTTATAAATCCTGAAACTTTAGCTGCGGAAGCGAAAAAACTTGCGAAGGAAAGCGAAAATTTAAAGTGTACCGTCTTTGATGAGAAGCAGTTGAAGCAGAAAGCGATGGGAGGGGTTCTCGCTGTTGGGGCAGGTTCCCGGAATAAGCCGACTTTTATCGTGCTTAAATACACTCCTGCCGGCAAAAAAGCAGATAAACTTCCGACCGTGGCATTGGTAGGAAAGGCCATAACCTTTGATTCGGGAGGTATAAGTATCAAGCCGGCCAAGGGTATGGGCGAGATGAAACTTGATAAATCCGGAGGAATAGCTGTCATCGCTTCTCTCAAGGCAATATCGCAGTTGCGACTTTCGGTAAATGTTTTTGGAATAATACCCTCTGCTGAGAATATGCCAAGCGGGACAAGCTATCGACCGGGTGATATAGTTACTACTTACAGCGGAAAAACCGTCGAGATAGACAACACCGATGCAGAAGGAAGAATGATTCTCTCTGACGGATTGGATTATGCAGTTAAGTCCGGCGCCGACATCATAATCGACATAGCAACATTAACCGGTGCCTGCAAGGTTGCTTTGGGTAAATATATGGCCGGCTTAATGACTAACGATGACAAACTTAAAAGGCAGATGCAGAATGCCTCGAAGCTCGCAGGTGAGAAACTATGGCCTATGCCCAGCGGTGAAGAATATGCCGAAGAAATGAAAAGCAAAATAGCGGATTTGAAGAATACAGGTAGCCGGTGGGGGGGCGCATGCACCGCCGCTGCATTTCTAAGCCAGTTTGTTGGTGAGAAAAAATGGGCTCATATCGATATGGCCGGAGTGGATATGTTTGAAAAAGGCACCGAATTTTCAGAAGCAGGCGCCAGCGGTTTCGGAGTGCGGTTGCTTACGACTTATTTGATGCAGGTCTCTGCTAAATAGAAAGCGCATATTAATATGTGGCTTTTTCAGTCAGCGAATTTTGATTGGTTTCTGTAGTTGTAAGGACGAAGAAAATGACAAAAAAGAAAAAGGTGGTAGATACAGAAAGGATAGAACGGGCGGTTGAGGAAATACTGAAAGCGGTGGGTGAGGATATAGGGCGCGAGGGGTTAAGGGATACTCCGTTGCGGGTCGCGAAAATGTATAAAGAGCTTTTGGCGGGCATGCAACAAGACCCTGAAAAGTATATCCGCAAAACTTTTATAGAGAAATATGATGAGATAGTTCTGCTTCGGGATATATCTTTTTACAGTATTTGCGAGCATCATTTGATGCCTTTTATGGGCAGGGCTCACGTTGCATACCTACCGGACGGAGTAGTTCTTGGGGTCAGCAAGCTCGCTCGTATCGTTGACTGTTTTGCACACCGTCTTCAGGTGCAGGAGCGGCTTACAGACCAGATAGCGGATTTTATAATGGAGCGGTTGAAGCCGAAGGGAGTAGCGGTGGTGATCGAGGCCTCCCACAGTTGTATGACGATAAGAGGAATAAAAAAACCTGGCTCAGAGATGGTAACATCTTCTCTGCGCGGCATATTTAAGAAGGACCCGCGCAGCCGGAATGAGATTATGAGTCTTATGCATAACGGCAACAGCTAAAGGGGTATTAAAATGCACATACTCGGCAGGCAGGTTCGGTTCTCGGTCAAGCCATTTGCCTCAGAACAGAGAGCTGATAATGTATATGTTTCCACGCCGATTAACGAAGGTTTATCTTTCTATCTTGAGCTGTCAGTTAAAATAAAAGGTAGCGTGAACCCTGATACCGGGTTTGTCGTTAATGTAGTGGATATTGACAGGATTGTTTTAAAAGAAGCGTTCCCGATTTTTTCGAAACGTCTGTCAGATAATTTTAAATCAGGCCGCGATACAGGATATTCAGAGCTTGTTGAGCTTTTGGGCCTAACCTGGTGTGCTCTTTCAGGCAGGTTTGACGGCGCTCGGCTTAGTGAGTTGAGTTTGAATTTGAACCCTTTTAGAAAGATGACAATAGATAGTAAGGAATTTGAGATGGTTTATTACAGTGAGAAATTCGAGTTTTCCGCAGCACATAAGCTTTGGAATGATAAATTCAGTAAGGAAGAAAATTTCGAGGCATTCGGTAAATGCGCTAACCCCAACGGTCACGGTCATAATTATACTGTCGAGGTTACGGTGAAAAGTCCAGCGGGGAAAGGTGGTTTCAGCATAGGCGGTTTTGAAAAAATCGTTGATGATGAGCTTATAAAAATTCTTGACCACAAGAATCTCAACGAAGACCTTGAGTTCTTCACTAAAGCCATTCCTACTGTTGAAAACATTGCGATTTTTGCCTGGGACAGACTCATAGGCAGGTTAGACCAGATAAAACTGCATTGTGTTACAATCTGGGAAACAGAAAGAACATATTGTTCGTATTACGGACTGTAAGTTATGCTTGATGATTAATTTGCTTGGATAAAATTCGATAAATAAAAAAGACGGAAAGTCAAAGCTCCCCGCCTATGTTTTTCTTTAAGTGCCGAGATTACTTTGCTGAGACCCTTACCTCGTCGATATAAACATCATCAGCATCGCCTGAAGCATCACACCTGAATCTCAACTTAGTATTGCTCGTCAGGGTATAACCGCTTATAATCACAGAATCCGAATAGAAGTTATCATTGAGAAATTCATCACCCCAGTTCCATTCTTCCACTGTCTCGAAATTCGAACCACCGTCAGTTGATATCTGAAGCCAGAAATCCTCATCTGTGCTATCAAAGCTTTGCGGATAGTACCAGAACTCAACCTTTACCTCCGAATAGCCGGAAAGCTCAAGATTGTCGGTTGTCATAAAAGAGGTGGAGCTGTCATCCTGAAGACCGATTGCATTACTGCCCTGATGTGCATAGGTGCCGCTGGTATACAAGTAGCAATCAGTACCGCCGTCATTCCAGTTGCCCCAGCCGCCTTCGAAGTCGTCGTAAGTCAAGACTGTCCACGCTTGTGTTCCGGGCGTGGGGTCGTTGCTTTGCCAGTTTGCCGGGTCGTTCCCATAGGAATTGGGCTCGATTCTTGTTAGTGCTTTACCGGTGCCGTCGGGTGCGGTTGGCCAGGGAAGCTTGTCATCGTATTCTACAGTGTCAATAGGAATATACTGCCTTTCTCCATCATTGTTGAGGTCGCCGGGGTTGGCGATAGTTATCTGTTCGCCTGTATTTGAAAGGTTCCCCTCAAGCCATTCGAATGTCGGTATTCCATTTGGAACCTCCGGATTCTCAAAGTGCCATCCATCGGTCAGATAGCTCTGGAAATAATAAGCACCGCCGAGCGAGCCGTTGTAATCCCAGATTGGACCCATATTGAGTTTCCCCAGCCGGTCTTTGTATAGATATGTACTCAAAACGTAACCATCAACGTTCCTGGCAACCTCTACGAGGATTTGATGGTCTATGAATGAGAGAGTATCGATGTATTGTGCATAGCCGTCCACCGGGTCAGCAAAATCCGGCCCGAAAAGAGCGGTTTCATAGTCACTGAACCAGTCGTTAATCCAGTTTTTTTGAGCCGTTGTAATGTCATCCCACGCCGGATATTCGTAGAGAATATCATCGCTATATATTGAGGTGTGAAATACGGTTTCACCAGGCAAGCTCCCTATCCAGTCTTTTTTGAAGATGTATCCGCCTGTAACATCCGGTTCGGAGTTATCGCCCGGCCCGATTCCGGTAATATCGATACGGTCAGGCCCTCGTTTTATTTTCTCCATAAGGACATAGACACCTCGATAATCCGTACCTGTTCCGTAATCGCCGTTATTCCATTCTATGATACCATCACCGTCCATATTGATGAAGGCCTCGACGAATCTGCATCTCACGCCGTAACGCTCCATATCCCGGTTCCAGGAATACATTATTTCGTTTCTCATCAATGTCTTATCAGAGTATGGTCCAAAGAGTATCCAGTCGGAATCCGCAGGCATACCGAGTAGAGAGACATCTTTGTCATTATCTGCCGAATCCCAGATTTCAAGTCGGTATTGTTTCTTGTCATATTCAGCAGAGCTGCTTCCGCGTACGTGCATAGCCGCATCTCCTGCGTAGTCGGGATAGTCCGTGATGGTGGCTCTGCCCACATCGTTTGTATCGATGAAAATGGCTGATATATATCTGAAAGGTCTGAACCCATCCGGTTCCCATTCGTCCTCGTCGATATTATGTCCATAGGTGTCAATCAGAACTATCGGCAGGTTCGAATTGAAGTTTTTCAATGCAGGGTCGATGGCTATGTATGCCCGGTTTTCAGGCAGGCTTTTGACCATGTTAGGTTCTACCACAATTGCTTCTACACGAGTGCTCTCATCTATAAGAATAGTTCCGAAAATGGAGTATTCTATCATTCTGCTACGTCTTCTAAGGGTGTATAAAATTTCATAGTTTGGGTCGTCTGTGTTGGGGTAAAGCTCCAGATAGAAAGGTTCTACGAATGCACCGCTTGGCCTTGAGAACCTGGGCTTTTCTGATATCCCTGCTATGTTCGGAAGATTAGGGGTGCCCACTTTCAGAGGATACCAGTTTTGACCGCCATCCGGATACCGACCATATGACGAGTCAGTTTGTTGATTCTCAAAAGAAATGCTGTCCAGGATTGTACTGCCGTTAGTATCCACAAGGGCAATTTCTTCGCCTGCTGCGTCAAGTTTAAAATTCGTATGAAAATCTCCCTGCTCATCATCGTCATCCGCCCAGAAGAGAAGAAAATCCTTTGGCTGGATTATTGTACCCTCAGGTATCTTCCATTTATTTAGATTTCCGAAGTTATCGGTAAGATACATACCGCTCAGGTCAAAGGGCTCTGAATCCGGATTGAATATTTCAATCCAGTCAGGGTATTCACCCTCTTCATCAGGGTCTTCAAAGGTGTTATTTGAAGCCATAAACTCATTGATTACGATATTGGCCTCTCCCCACTGTTGAGCAAGGATAGCAAAGTCGAGCATATTAACCCCTGGCACGCCGTCAACGTCCCCTTCGCAATCCGGGCCGACGCAATCTTCTTCAAGCCAGTAATAGGATAAAACATCTATGTCTTTGTAATTTACTGCGTTATCCTTGTTTAAATCCCCGAGTATGGGGGTTTCAGCATTAATTAAAGTCGCCGAAGAAACGATTAAAACACACGCCGTCAGGACTCTCCTGACCATCTTTGCCTCCTCGAAAAACAACTTTTTATCCCCTGATAAAGATATGTAGTTCAATGTCCTTAACCAAATTCCCTTCCCGCTTGGTAAAACCAGCAGAAAGGGCAATTCTACAATATGATAATATATAATCTGATAAAAGTCAATATTTTTATTCTACAGAGGACTTATGTAACGTTTCTCATTTCCATTCTTAATGCTTTGGTTGCCGATTTTCCCGCGAAAACATGCCGGATTCTTCAGTCCTCACGCACGGATGCAGCTTTCGGGAAGCACAACAGTCAGGTCTGCACTTCCACCAGCCACTTCCACAAGCTGCTTGCAGTTAAGCACTTAGAAAGTGCTCCAAGAAATAAACGGAGAGGGCGGGATTCGAACCCGCGGTACGGTAAACCGCACACGGCCTTTCCAAGGCCGCTCCTTCAGCCACTCGGACACCTCTCCGAATGAGTCGTTAGCTGTTAATCGATGATATTCGGCGTCAGTCTTCTCGTTTTTAGTTATATATATCAATACAGGAACGATTTTGCAATTGGAATTTCGCCCTGGTTTTTGCTTTTGGGGGTTGGGGCAGGTGATGTCAGCGGTTTTTAATTCGGCGAAAATGGACATACGGTTGGGTGGGAAAATGGTCAAAATCGAGCGTGTAGATGGGTAAGATATGCGGGTTGTAGGGGTTGAAATTGGGTTGAGATTGGGTTCGTTTGGGTTCGTTTGGGTGGTGGAGCGGGGTTTGGGTTTTTCAGCGTAATTGTTTGTTAGATAATGAGTTGCGTTCATTTTGTCTCTTCGGAAATTGGGTCCGTTTTGCATAAAAAGTTTGGTTTGTAGAGTTCTCTCTACAAGTGTAAAGCGGCTGGCGTAAGCCAGCAGTGAGTAGAGAAGGTTGAACCAGCGTTCGGCTGACCTTCGCTTCGCTCCGGCGTGGGCGTTTGGTTGATATTTTTAGTTTTTTTAACATGAGAGTGTTCTATATGTTTAGAGAGCCTTCGAGTCGGCTTCGCCTCGCTCAGTACTTCCACTTTGCTCCAGCTTGCGCATTTGGGACGAAAAAGATGGATTTTTTGCGGTTTAAGAAAACGGAAGTGATTGTGTGGTAAGGAGATAAAAAAATTTATTTTTTTTGGATTTTCCAAAAAACGCTTGCGCATTTGGTCGATTTTAGTCGCTGGTTGCTGGTGTGAGGGGGTCAGTAGGTAGTAGCCAGTAGTCAATCGACAATAGAATGATTGGATTTCGGGGTTGTAGGATTAAGATTATTTCCGTCTCCTGAGAAAAAAGTCCCGAACGGCTTTAATTTTTCATGTCTTTTCCTTCTCAACATAACCACACCGAGGCCGAGCAGTAAAATTTGTCCTCGGCTAATCTTCTGCAATGCTGGATTTTAGCCAACTTTCTGTGAGTATTGCGAAATCGGCCATATCAACGATACCATCTTCGTTAATGTCGGCCTTGTTATGGGACTTATGTCTGCCGTGAATAAGGATACAGTCAGCTCCTTCAATAGGTCTTTCCTCGTCCTCGAATAACACACCCGTCAGTGTCAACGGCAGCAGCTCCCTATCGTTTACGTCACCAATCGCTTCTACAATTTCCTGAGTTTCGAATTTGAGAGTCAGGTCAAGGAAGCCATCAGGGCCGGCTTCTGTGCAGTTGCAATCATTAGCATTAAACACCGGAGCAGCTACATCTTCATAACTGCTGCGAATTGGGGCAACGCCAGCTAAGCGAATAGAAGTTGGGTCAATTGTGCTTACGTCAAGGTCTTCGGACCCTAAAACAGCTACCGGCAGGACGCCTTTACTTTTGACGTTCAGCGGATTCGGACAGGAGCCGGGCTTGATGTCAACGGAAACTGCAAGGGCAGGTTTGGGCAGGATAGTCAAGGTGGTATCATTAGTATCGTACTGTTCTTTGCTGTCGGTTACTTTCAGATAGATATTATAGGTATGGTCAACAAGCAGGCCGAGCGATTGCAGCTCAGTGTAATTTACGTCAATAATCGCCTGGTCATTAGCATCAGTTTCAAAAGTACCATCATCGTCGAGGTCCCACAGGAACGAGACTATATCACCATCTGCATCAGTTGAATCGCTGGCATCCAGAATCAGGGTATCACCCACGTAGATACTATACGGCCCGCCCGCATCAGCAACCGGTGGCGTTGGAGATTCAACGACCAAGGCAAGGCTATGGAGGCCTCCGGATGCAATAGCTGTAAAGTCGGTGTCGGTGGGGGTATTGCTTACTTGGCCGTAGTCGTCCCTACCCCAGGAAATAATTGAACCGTCCTTTCTCAGGGCAAGACTGTGCCTCCATCCACCTGCAATAGC
>JAUVVQ010000076.1 GCA_030604525.1 Phycisphaerae bacterium
ATAATTTGACGGCCGAAAGCGGTAATGTACGAGGAGAGTATTAGGCGTGTTTATACCTTACCATGTAGATGCTCCGTATGACCATCGGCCGGTGATGCACTGGCTGATACTTTTGGGGGTGATTGTGGGGTTTATCCTTGTTCGTAAGCTGCCTGAGCAGATAGAGAGGTTTGGTTTAGATGGTTGGGGGATTGGGCTGGTTACATACAGCCTGCTGCACGTGAATGTTGTTCATCTGATAGGTAATCTGCTTTTTTTGTGGCCTTTCGGGAATGCGGTGTGCTCGAAGATAGGTAACGGTGCCTATCTGGCGGTGTATCTGGTGCTCGGTGTTTTAGGCGGGGTGATTCATCTGCTGTTTGGCGGAGCGGCGGCGTTTGGGGCAGGTGTGGCCATAAACGGTGTTGTAGGGATGTATATAGTTTTCTTTCCGGAGAATTCGATAAGCTGTTTCTTTTTTCTGCCGCGTCCGGTGAGTGTCAGTATTTCGGGTTACTGGGTTGTTTTGCTGTGGATTATTTTTGATATATTTGCGGCATCGTATGGCGTGCGAGGGGTAACTTACGTTTCTCATATTTTCGGCCTTTTGGCGGGGTTCGGGCTGGCGGTTCTGATGCTCAAGAAGAAATGGGTGGTGATGGAAAGAGACGAGAAGTCGCTTTTGCAGAAGCTCAGCAGGGAAAAGGAAGAGGCCGAAGAAGAGAAAAAAGAAAAGGAGAAAGAGAAGAAAGATGCCGGCGTGGTTGATAAGGAAAAGAAGGCGGTCGAGAAGGAGATATTGGCGGGCGAGAGTGCTGTAAGCAAAGCAGAGAAAGAGAAAGCTGAAGATGAGTTTATTCGGTTTAGCTGTCAGTGCGGAAAGAGAATTAAGGTGCCCGGGGAATATGCCGGCAGGAGTGGTCGGTGTCCGAGATGCAAAAGGGTGGTGCAGGTTCCAGGGGGCTAATCCTGCAGGATTCGATATTCAAAAATGAGATTAAGAGACTTTTTGCCCTGCAGGGAATCGAGGATATTGTCTATAGCCGGGATGGTGGTTGCACGCCGCTTTGCACCCGCTCAGAGCGAAAAAGTCCCTGTACCTGTCTGAGGGCAAGCTGAAGCTGATTTAGGTGAGGTTTTCTACGAATTATCCACCATCAATACAATTATTTGGAAAATCATACTAATTTTCAGTGTATTTTAATATCTTATTTAGCATTGGATTAAGCTTTTGCATTAGCTTTATTAGCGTTTCTTGTAAACCCCTATAACTATTTTATTATAAAGTGGTTACAGGCACGAATTTTTGATTTTAGATGAGCAGTCACGATAACAGGAGAATGCAACGTTGGTTCTGGCGGCCATTTCAAAAAAAGTCAAAAGAGGTCTCCAAAAGCAAGATTTCGGTTATTAACAGGTTATCCACAACGCCAAAAGGCAGGGCAAAACAAATCTGCCAAATTTTACCGGCAGCGATATTGGACCAAAAAGCCCGTAAAATTGTGTAAGTCTTTGTAAATACGAGTTATAACGACAACAAAAAACAAGTGGAAATGCCCATTTTTCGCATTTTTAGGTTGTTTATTAGGCCCTGCTGAATTATATAATAAACCTGAATTGCCTCAAAAACCGTCAATTTCTATTTAGGAAAGACTTTGTGATGGGGAAAAAACCGTTGATTCTTATTGGTGAATCTGTACATGCTTCAATCCCCAAAACCGGTAAGATAATGAAACAGCTTAGCGAGATGGGGCCGGATGCCTATTCGAAACCATCGGAGCCATTGAATTACATCAAGGCGTTGATTGAATCGCAGGCCGCTGACGGCGCCGATTATATTGCAGTCAATCTCGATGCCTTCGGCGAAAGCGGCCCGCAGGTTGCCGTTGATATGATGGTCGAATATGTCAAAATAGTGCGCAAATGGGGCGGCGGAGCGGCTGTGTGTATCGACAGCAGTAATGACGATGTTCTAAAAGCCGGTCTGCGGGAGTGGTACAACAGTAAGAAAGAAGTCAGACAGCCGCTGATAAATTCTGTGAAGGTCTATACGATGGATAATATGTTAGGGCTGAAAAAAGACTTTGACTATTCCTTCATCGCCCTTCTTGTCAGTGAGGAGAAACCATCCGGTGCGGGTGGTTCGCACTCGGTTGACGAGTTGTATTGTCTGGCTGAGCGGATTTTTGACGAGGCGGTGGGGGAATACGGCTTCGGCGCCGATGAGATATTTTTCGATTCAACGGTATTTCCATTAGCGATAGATATGCCAATGGAGCCGAATGTGCCGGGCTATACGTACCGGGCGTTCGAGACGATAAGGAAAATCAAGAGCGATGCCAAAATGAAGGATGCACACTGCTCGCTTGGCATTAGTAACTGCGGGCGCGACCTGCCTGGCCGAAAGGTCGGTGTTTGCAGGGCATACGTTGCGAAGGCGATGGAATACGGCCTTGACGCTGCAATTGTCAACGTTGCGCATCATTACGGAGAGGTTGAGCCGGCGCAAGAGCTTTTAGAGCTGGTTGATGCGTATGCAAAGATGGATGGTTCTGCTGAAAGATTGAACGAGGCGATAGCGCTGATGGGTAAATTCTGCCGGGAGAACAGAAAGCCGGCAGGTTAGCCGTTTTATTTTTGAGAGTTGAGGGGGGATTTTGTTCTTGCCGGTTTAATGGGGTTTTGTTACAAAAGGGCAGGTTTGTCAGGTCAAAAATAACTTGTGGAAAGGAGTGGCATTATGGCGGAAAAAAAAGAAGCTGCGGAAAAACCGGAAGATTCAGGTGATGAAAAAGAGGCCCAGAAGAGAGTAAAAGCCGAACAGCCCGCAGATGTTCAGCCGGAACAGAAATTCGAAGAGGTCAGCAGTGACTCGCGGATGATGGGGATGCTGTGCCATCTGCTGGGACTTTTCACCTGCTTTATCGGGCCATTGATTATCTGGCTGATTAAGAAGGACGAGGACCCCTTCGTCGATAACCAGGGCAAAGAGGCACTGAATTTCCAGATTACCGTAGCAATTGCCTTTATTGTTTCGGGATTGCTGGCCTTTGTTTGTGTTGGGGTGTTTCTGGGTATTGCGGTGGGAATTGCCGATTTGGTGTTCTGTATTGTTGCTGCCGCCAAGGCCAACAGCGGCCAGGCCTATCGATACCCTGTGAGTATCCGGTTCATCAAATAAGATTTCAGTCGATAACGATACCGTAGCTGCACTATCATAAGGATGTATGACAAGTTACTCAAACTGACCGTTTCTTTGAAACGGATCAGTTTGAGCGTCGTTCGTGAATCGTATCTCGTTAGTTGAAGCCGACTACGTCGGCAATTAGTTTAACTTCTTATACGATAAGATAAAACAGATTTTATATATTAAATCGGTCAGTTTGAGTAAATAACGTGCAGCGTTTAGCGGACAGTGCAAATCTGCGGCATACCTGTTCTCTTGCAAAATTGCTGCTGTTTGGATATTATAGCTTAAATGGCAGCGAAAACCGGCAAAGACAAAGAAAAACGAGGTTCAGTAGCGGTCAATAAAAAGGCCTACAGAAACTTTGAGCTGATTGAGAGGTTCGAAGCAGGTATTTCGCTTTTAGGGACGGAGGTAAAATCACTTCGGGCCGGCAACGCCGATCTTAGCGGCTCATACGCAAGGATAGAGGGCGAACAATGCCGGCTCATTGGCGCCAGCATCGCGCCGTATGAAAAAGCGGGAGCGACTAATCACGAGCCGACCCGCAAGAGAAAGCTGCTGCTGCACAAAACCGAGATCCGTAAGATAAAAACGAAACTGGAACAGCGGGGTTTTACGCTTGTGCCGCTGCGGATTTACTTTAACAATAGAGGGCTGGCAAAAATAGAAGTGGCACTGGCCAGAGGTAAAAGGCAATACGATAAACGAAAGACAATCACCGAACGGACACAAAAACGAGACATCGATAGAGAATTAAAAAAAAGAAGAAAATAAAGAGATTTGTGGGAGTTTTTGGAATGGCTGAAGAGAAAAAAAAAGAAGAGAAAAAAATCATAGTTGATGAGGACTGGAAACAAGAGGCGCAAAGGGAAAAAGAGGTGCTGGCCAAGCAGGAGGAAGCAAAGCAAGAGAAGGCCACGGAAGAAAAAGCAGGTCGTGGCCCTTTACCGAGAGGTGATTTTGCCGCGCTTATAAGTATGCTGGTTACGCAGGCATTATTTTCTCTTGGGATGGTGCAGATAGAAGGTCAGGATGAAAAGAAGGAGCCGGATTTGGCGCTGGCAAAATACAATATCGATATGCTCGAGACGCTCCAGGAAAAGACCAAAGGCAACCTGAGCAAGGAAGAAGAGAAGGTTCTTGAGAATACACTCGGCCAGGTTCGTATGGCTTATGTGAAGGCAGCAGAATAAAGATTGTATATTGCGTGTTGTGCCTCGTATATTTTTACAGGATAAATACGCTCCACAAGTAATCCAGAGATTGCAGGGTAAAGGATAATGGCTAATATATTAGATAAAATCATAGCAGACAAAAGAGCGGAAGTTGGTTTTCGCAAGTCTCAAATGAGTGTCGATGAGCTTAAGGCGAAAATTCGCTCGATGCCGAAGTGCCGCAATTTCTATAAGGCAGTTACCAAGCGTAACAGCCGGGGGATAAACGTTATCGCTGAAGTGAAAAAGGCCTCGCCTTCGGCAGGTGTAATTCGGCAGGATTTTGACGCTGTAGGAATTGCGCAGACCTACGAGAGGTGCGGGGCCGATGCAATCAGTGTTCTTACGGATGAAAAATATTTTCAGGGGCGGCTCGAATACATAGAACAGATAAAGGAG
>JAUVVQ010000036.1 GCA_030604525.1 Phycisphaerae bacterium
CAGGCTCAAATGTGGACCTGCTAATAGCGCCGCAAGTGCGCTCATACCAACGGTTTTCAAAAATTCCCGCCTTGTCGACAAATCCTGACTTATAATCAAGCTCCCTTATCTGGGATTTCCCATATAATCTTATATATTTCAGCTCAGCTATCCCGATGTATCGCCGCTGAACCTCTTTTCTAATAGAATATCAAATCTGTCTTAAAAACTCAAGCTTTTTAGCGGCTAATCCATACAACCAAAATACAAGCAAAGCCCAAATAGCGTATAAAATCGCAAAAGATGTTAATTCATAAGGTTCGTGATATTAAAGACCTAAAAAAATTATAAAAAAAGTGAACGTTTTGAACATACGATTGCAGATTTTAAGACCATTTCCGAAAAAAAGGCTTATTACTCACACCAAGACCAGAGCAGCCATTCTATGAGCATAAACCCCCGTGGAGTACAAAAAATCATATCTTTTTCTATTTGCAATTAGATGACGTTCGAAATATATTATGCAAAATGATTATCTTTCAAATGCATCCAAATATATTATGCCGGAGACCTTAAAAGAAACCATGAATGCAAAACAGAACACACGACCCAAGTTTATACCAATAGCATTGATATGTTTAACTGCTCTTACGTTTTCTCCGTCTTGTGCATCGGCCAGAATGGGAGAAACAGTTATATCCGGCCAATTGAAAAAATGGCACAGGATAACCATCACCTTCGATGGCCCTATGACAAGCGAAGACGCCGAAGACAATCCGTTTCTAAATTCTCGACTCGACGTTACATTCACCAACGGCAAGACCCATTACACCGTCGCCGGTTTCTATGCAGCCGACGGCAACGCCGGAGAAACCGGCACAAATTCCGGCAATAAGTGGCGCGTTTACTTCGTACCGGATAAGGTTGGACAATGGAGTTACTCGGCAATACTCGGACGGGGCAAAAATATTGCTCTGCAACCTTTCCGCGGAGGCAGGTCTTTCGCTGCAGGACAATTCTCTGTAGGCCCCTCAGACAAAACCGGCTTCGACCACCGGGCCAAAGGAATGCTTAGATATGTCCAAAAGCGCTACCTGCAGTTTGCCGAAACGAAGGAGTTTTTTCTCAAGGCCGGCGCTGACAGCCCGGAAAACTTTCTGGCTTATCGTGACTTTGACGGGGCGTTTGACTTGGCAGGACTCAAAGATGAGGGCGAGGCCCAGGGCGAAAAATTTATTCACACCTACCAGCCGCATGTAAAGGATTGGCACAAAGGCGATCCGACCTGGCGCGATGGTAGGGGTAAAGGCATCATCGGGGCCCTGAATTACCTCGCATCCAGGGGAATGAACAGCGTGTATTTCTTGACCTACAACATCGACGGCGGGGACGGCAAGGACGTCTGGCCTTGGACCGGCCCCCACCAACGGCTCCGTTTCGACTGCAGCAAGCTTGATCAGTGGGAAATCGTCTTTTCCCACATGGACAAACTCGGCATTATGCTGCACGTCGTTACTCAGGAGGAGGAAAACGACCAGGGCCTTGACGAAGGCAACCTCGGAACGCAAAGAAAATTGTATTACCGTGAGTTAATCGCGCGGTTCAGTCATCACCTGGCCCTTAAATGGAACCTCGGCGAAGAGAACACAAATTCCACACAGCAGCAAAAGGCCTTTGCAAAATATATTCATGAACTTGACCCTTACGATCATCCCGTTGTCCTGCACACATTCGCGAAGGGCCAAAATAAGGTTTACACGCCTCTTCTTGGCTTCGCATACATCGAAGGTGCTTCACTTCAAACCACCGATACGCACTCGCAGACAATTACCTGGGTCGAACGTTCCGCCGAAAAAGGCAGACCATGGTTTGTCTGCCTTGACGAAATTGCTCGTGCTAAAGTCGGCGTTAAACCGGATTCGGAAGATTTCCGGCACGATGGACCGAGAAAAGAGTATCTCTGGGCTAACCTGATGGCCGGTGGTGCGGGTGTCGAATGGTACTTCGGATACGACTATCCACATAATGACTTAAACTGCGAAGACTGGCGCAGTCGCGAGCACATGTGGGACTTAACGCGCTACGCCATCGAATTATTCCGCAAATATCTACCCTTCGATCAAATGACCAGCGCCGACAAACTTACTTCCTCCGACAATAGTTTTTGCTTCGCCAAACCTGGCCAAATCTACGCCGTCTATCTGCTCGACGGTGGAACCACAGAACTCGATCTCGCCAGCAGCACCGCCGCCTTTACCATTAAATGGTACAACCCGCGCCAGGGAGGCAAGCTCCTAGATGGATCAATCAAGGCTTTTTCCGGTCCAGGAAGCCATTCAATCGGCCTGCCTCCTTACGACCAAGACAAGGATTGGCTCGCCCTGATAAGGTCGGCAAACATTTTCCTGCCTTAAGGCAGTTGCCTATGCGAAGAACCTTGCATTTTCTTTCAAACACAATCGCTGAAATTTTGATGACCTTGCGACCGTAAAAAGTGAGAAAAATCCATACAACCAAAATACAACCCAAAGCCCAAATAGCTTATAAAATCACAAAAATCGCAAATCTATAAGATATGCGATATCAAAGACTTAAAAGATTTTATTACGTAGGTGTGTTATGAATAATACCAATTGTATTTAATATATGCACGCTGTCTGACGGCGATTTACTACGTAAATCCTTTTTACCCGTCGCTTACGCTCCGGGCTCTGTCGGGGCAATGCGTAAAAATTAATTCCAATCGGTATAAGTCTAAAATTAGTTACCCTCGGTCTAAAACTTTTACGCCTTTTATTTAACTTAAATTGATACGCAATAGAATTAAAGGGAATTATGTGTCCCTGGGAGAGGATAATTCCGTTAATGTTATTAATCATTAAACGCCCGATTACTCTGTAATCGTAAGCTCCGCCGCCAGCACATTATGGTCCGATAGAGCAGTCCCGTTTATATTGCTTATGATCTCGGAACTTACCAGTTCGTATTTACCGTTTTCGGCAAAGATGCGGTCGATACGATTTTCTACAACTGCAGTCATTTTTTGCAGCAGAATCTGTATGCCCGCGTCGGAATTTTTCGCGTTAAAGTCGCCTGTTACTATGAAAGGGTCTTCGGTATGGGCACGTCTGGAAATACGGTCGGCCATTATTCGGGCGGCGTTGGTCCTGGAATTTTGTGAGGAAAAACTCCAATGTGTATTATACAGATATATGCCATCACCTGTGTTTATATCCACCAGGCGTACATAGACACAGTATCTCAAATCATCCCATCCCTCGGAAGATACATCCGGAGTTGAACTGAACCAGAAGGCTCCCGAGTTGGCCGAATCGACGGAAAAGCAATTAGCATTGTACATTATCCGGCAGGACTCCCCTTCCACATCGGCGGGAAAAGCTTCAGAACTTCCTTCAATGGTCAGACCGTACCAGCCCAGTTCCGGGAAATTGTCCAACGACCATTGCAGATTTTCCGGCAGGAGTTCCTGGAATCCTATAATATCGGGTTTACGGGTATTAATAACATCATAGCAGGCGGATTTTCTGGTTTCCCAATTCTTGCTATCCCCTGCAATATTGAATGAAAAAACTTTAATAATTGTCGAACCTTTTGCAGCTATTGTAGCAGAATGAGAAGAAGAATAACTATCAGGATTATTAAGAGCATCCCCGGTCCGTACACTGCAGGCATACGTAGAAGCAGTTTCTGAACCAGTATCTGTATAGCTTGCACTTGTCTGCCCGCCAGGCGTATACTGTCTGTGAACGCAATCAGCAGCCAAAAGACTAAAACTTAAAAAGGTGAAAAAAGAGAAAAGCATAATTACTATCAACTGACATTTTCCATTTACACGGTTAAAAAACATAATTTTCTCCATACGACATCAATGAACTTACAAAATTTCCTTTAACAATCAAGAATTTATTCTTTCGAAGTTCATCCGGGAAATCCGGAGTAAAAAAGTGAGGGAAATCCTCTATTCGCATTCCACTATCACCCGCGCATATCGGATCAACGGTGGATCGCCATCATCAGTAATCTCACAGATGACGTGTACCGTTTGGCCGGGTTCGGCGTCCTCGGGTAGTTCGAAGAACGCCTGTGGTTTTTTGGCGTCCTGGATATTGACTTCTCCCTTATAGCTGCTCGGTTCGCGGTACTGCCACCACTTGTAGGAGAGCTTGTCGCCGTCGGGGTCTTTAGCCCTGGCGCTGAGCTTAACGGTCCGGCCGGGTTTGACTTTCAGGTCAGGTGCGTGGGTAAGTTTCACAACAGGTGGGTGGTTAGCATGCTCATAGTCCTTGACGCACCAATCCGCGCGAGCAGCCCAGTCATTTTGAAACGCTTCCGACCATCGCCACAGCGGCTTACTATAGCTGCCATCATCCTTCGCGCCGCGCCACACATTCTTCGCCTTCTTTTCTTTTACAAACCGTCCGCCCCAGCCACCGTATGCAGGGTGCTCTAGGCTACGCAGACCCACGTCAATCTGATGCAAGAACGCCGGTGTGTCACCCTCCGACCGGAATCGACCATCGTCTTCTGCCTCATAACTTGCGCACAACGGCCCATGCCTGCTCAGGATGTTGCTCTTCATCCAGTCGGCATCGTAATACTGATGCTGGGCCTGGGGTATGACCTCTTCCCAATCATACGCTACTGTCTCAAACTGCCGAAAGCTGCCTAAAACTTGCAGCTTCGGCCAGTTGGGCTGAATATACCGGCGGAACGTCTCGTCCTGGTCAAGGATGATGTAGATGACCGCTTTGTCCGACACCTTATCCATCTGCTCCGAATACTCGTGTTGTATCTTCCACAACGCCCTGGCAATCGTATTCGTTCCGCCCCAGGCCTGCAGATAAACCGGGCCGGGCTTATCATCCAGCAGGACCTCGACGATGCGGTCCGAGCCGGGCGTGTCTTTTTTCATCTCGCCGACGTTGTCGATGTTGCCGACGTAAACCAGCTTCTTCAATTCCTCCGGCGACGGGAAGTCCGGGTCGTGCTTCTTGAGGTTCTCATAGCTTTTCGCGTACAAATTAATGTCTTCGTCAATCCATTTCACGCCCGCCCAGTCATGCCCCTTCCAATGGAACTCTGAGCTGCTAATAACGATGGCCTCGATGTCCCATTCGTTGGTATAGAGCAGGAACCGCACCATCGAACACCGATCATCAATCTCTCCATCCGTCGTGGCAATAATCCGAGAGTTAAGCAAGAGGCATCTATCACGTTCGGTCCCACCTGCCTGATTTTGGGAAGCCCAGTTTGCGCCGCAGCCACAAAGGCCCACTGCAAACACTATCATTAACGCTGTTAATATGCTCCTGTTTACACATCTGCTGAACTTTGTCATCAAGACATTTCCTATTCTTTGTGGTTATCGGGAATCACTATTTCCGCGTGACTATTCACCGATACTGCTAAATATCTCTCTGTCGCTGTCACACCTAGTTATTTGCTCCCATCAATTGTATATCGTGGGTGTGTTCCATCGCTTCAGTTCTATCAAATCTGAGTGATCCAGTCTCATGTGAGTACCTTCATTCTTGTTCATCTTTTGTATTCTCCAACACCCACATAGCAGGAGCCCAGTGAACGGCTACCCAGTGACTCAGAAATCACAATTGATAATGTAAACCGGTTTGTCGTCACGTATTTCCATTCGACCGCCATTTTCGAGAATAGCAGTTTTCGCAATTTTAGCAATCCGCTCTACAATCTCGCTGATAGGGGTACACACGGGCAGGTCATCACGCGTATAGTTAACATACAGGTTGTTAAACGGTTCGTCCCATTCTTGTTGCGAAGGAATATTGATCGTGATATCAATGGCCTTCTCTCCCATACCGCTCAGGCCGTTGCGAACGCCTATCAGGGCGCCGCAGGTAGCCGCCTGGTTATCGCAGTCATATCCTGCGGACGACGCTATACCCACCGTCTTCATGTAGTCGCCTTCGCCATAGAGTATCGCCATAATCCCGCATAATCCATTCTGCAAAGAGGACACAACACTCACAGGGGCTTCATACGAACCCTTCTTGTACTCGTAGTATTTCTCGTGGATATTCTGCCGCGTATCTCGCCAATTGTCATATTTCTTGTGCCACTTGACCACATCGCGAATACCTTCTGCGAAGGGGCCTTCGTTTGGAACTGCATCTATTGCCATCTGGACGAGTTTTTCGACATCTTTTTCAAAGAAGGCCCCGCTGATCATGACCCCGTAGGCAATGGTAGGGTGTGTTCCCCAGTCGTCGTTAGTTATATGCGCACCCCATTCAGCCCGCTCTGCGGCGCGTTTTGTCATACCCGGATAAAAAACGCTCCAGATTTCATTGACTAACTGCGGGTCAATCTGGAACCAGTTTTTATTGTTCTCCTTTCGCCCCGTGTCGGGCGCTATAAAACCCTCATCCATCAATTCCCGAGCAGTAGCGTTCGCGACCCAGATTCTACGGTTGATGTGTTTTTTCCACATTTCTGTAATCTCGGGATATGTGATATCCAGCCCGAATTTTTCCACAGCGTGCAGCGTTACAAATTCGATATCGGTGTCATCATCGCCGAAGGCGCCCTCCATCGCGTCGGTAAAAATATGAATGTAGCCGCGCCAGTCATCTCGGTTGATATCGAGTGAAGGGTCGTCTCGGAACGTATAGTATCGATCAATTAAAACGGGCACCGGCTCTTCCACGTAGTTGTTTTCGAATGGAAGTCCCATGTAATTGCCCAGGAGCTGTCCAATCCAGAATCCTGACAGCTTATCCATCAGCTTCTCATGAGTGATGACTCTTTCCTTTGCCTCTACATTTGCGGCAGGGATTACCAACGTTAAAATTACCGTGAAACACAAAACATAACATATTTGTCTCATCTTTTTATTTCCTTTCAAATTACAAACAGTCCAACTGACATTTCCCATTTACACGGTTAAAAAACATAATTTCTGCGAACGACACTAATAATCTTACAAAATTTCCTTTAACAATCAAGAATTTATTATTTCAAAGTTCATCCGGGAAATCCGGAGTAAAAAAGTCAGGAAAATCCATACAACCAAAATATAACCCAAAGCCCAAATAGCTCATAAAACCGCAAAAATTGCATATCCATAAGGTTGGTAATAGTAAACAACTACGGGTTAAAGGCAGCTGTTTAGTTTCATAACAAAACCACAGCTAATTTGAATTGTTTAATTCCAAATGGAGTTCAGCTTGTGGACCTTAAGTGAACCGATTTTGATGCTGCCGCCTTTTGTGAAGACTTCAAGCCCTCTTTTGCCCGTCCTGGTTATCGCATCGGCTTCAGGCAGAAAGGCCTTCCGAGAGTTTGAGAAAAGTATGGAGAGGCCTCTGCTGTCAATGGGGATACGTACCGGCATATAGACCCGTCCGTCATTAGCGAAAATCTCAAGCGTAGTGCGGTCAACGAGTATCCGTAGTCGAACTTTGCCGTCGGCCGGTTTCAGTTTTGCTTTTACTTCTCCACAGGACAACCGGTTGTTATCTCGGTTGTATGCTATCGGCAGAGCATTGACCACAAACCCGAATTCATTGGCTTCACCAACAGCGAACTGTGCATCGATATCGAAAAGTTCACCTTTTACGTTGGCCAGAATGTTTTGTCCCGGCCTGAGTTGTACATCAGACCAGACGTATTCTTTTGCGTAGATGTTCTCGATTTCTTTCACCGGGTAGGCGAAGATTCGAAGCCCTTCGTCGGTGGTTCGTAGGTTAAGCTCGACGGGAAAGAGCTGCTGCTGGTTAAACGGCATACCCGGCATCGGGATTAGTCCCCAAGCCATCTGGATACGTCTGCCATCTTCTTCGGGGATGTTGCTAAAGGTCTGCGATGCGTAGAAACAGTTACCGTAGTTGAACTGTATCTCCTTAGTTTCCGGCTTGAATTCTTTCCCGTCGAATGCGCCCACGAAATACGCACCGCTGCCGCCATAGAGAATCCATTTTTTGTTGTGCTCGTTTCCGTCAACGGTCAATTGAAACAACTCCGGACAGTCGCTGAGGACCTTGCTTTCCACCTCGCTTTGGAAGTGCCAGGATTTGAGGTCTTTGGAGGTGGAAAAAGCCATCGCTCGATTGTCGAAGTGCTGCACCATAACCCATTGATTTGTCGGTTCATACCAGATGACTTTCGGATCGCGGTTAAGTGATTCAATTCTTCCCTGAACAGGGTTTCCATTATACTTGGTGAAGGTTCTTCCCCGGTCGTTACTGTAGGCCATCGACTGTGTGAACGGCCGGCCGTTTGACCATGGATTCCTTCCGCCGGCAGAAGTATATATGCACACCATCGGTTTTTCCTTGCCTGTCTGGAAGCCGGTAGTGTTATTTTTATCTATAACTGACGAACCGGAGAAGATTGTGCCCAGATGGTCCGGATGTATGGCATCGCGTAACTCGGTACAATGGACCAGGTCTTTGCTTACCGCATGGCCCCAGGTTTTGTTGACGTCATTTCTGCTGTAACCCCAGCCGTATGGATTGTGCTGATAGAACAGGTGATACTCACCGTCATAGTAGATCAAGCCGTTGGGGTCATTGACCCATCCGCGACGGGACGAGAAATGGAACTGAGGTCTCAGGCGTTCTTTGTAGAGTTTGTCTTCTCCCGGAAAAGTATTGGCCTGGTAAATGGTTTCAAATGCTTCGCTTTCCTTGTCGATTCGCAAGGTAACTGTTTTCCCCATGAATTCACTAACGTCCAGAAAAACCCAGAAATCAGGTTGGTTGGCCTCGAGGTCAACTTCAAACTCACGTACGACTTTTCCGTCAATAACAAGTCTCATCAATCTTCCATTAGCCCCCTGCCTGACGGGGAAATTCAGGTATTGTTTTTTAATTCTGAATTTCCGCTCGGTTATCTGCTTCTTATTTGCCGAAATTGCCTTCTGCCCGAAACCACACCCGCCCATCGCTACCGCACCGGAGAAAGCTACAGATTTTGCCAGGAAAGACCTTCTATCAAGCTTCTTCGACATCACATATCTCCTTGTTTTGTAACCTGAGATTCCCATATAACATTGTATTTCCCTGCTCAGCTACGCTGCTGAGCCGCATTTCCAGCAGAATATCAAGTCTGCCTTGAAAATACAAGCTCCTGATAGCTTTACATCATAACTATCCATTTTGTGTTTTATTTATGAGTTAATTTTTTTCCGTTGGCTATTATAACATCCATGTCATTTGTTGATAGAGTTTTTCTATCTTTATGACTTAAAGATTTATCTGTAATCAGGATGTCAATCCGGCCGGGTTTAAGAACCCTGTTTAATGCTTTTATTCCGAATTTAGTTGAATCAGCCAAGAGATATACTTTATCAGCCCGTTTTGCGGCAAAGCGTTTCGTGCGGGCATTGAATGCGGCATTTTGGCTCGGTAGTGTTTGTCTCGTAGAATTGATAATATGGAACAATTGAAGGAGGAAGTTGCTGCCTGGCAAGTGATTCGTAATAGTGCCGAAGCAAAAGTAAACTGGCGATTCACTACTGAGGATGCCCGAATAAAACTAAAGAAATTATATCCATCAATTGAAGTGTAACAAAGCACTGGTATCGCCTCAGAGTTTCTGCTGCAGAACCTGAATTTTAAAACTCCAAGCATAGTCACACGGCAATGAGTCGGGGAGCTCTTCAATGACAAGCTTATTCCCTTCCTGATGCCAGGGCAGGTTCTCGTTGCTGCCAAGCATCCGAATCTCAGAGCCTTTTATTGGTTTTACGCCCGGAATTACCTCTGGGGAGCTTGGCTCCTCCAGGTCAATCGCATATAAAAAATTTCCTTTCATAGTGAACCTCACGGATGCCGCTTCAGTAACGTCAACACCACCGGCGACGAACGGAGCAGGCTTCGCAGCATAAAGTGCTTCTTTGTTAATTTTCATCCATTCGCCTAACTTTTTCAATCCTTCTATCTGGGAAGGCGGGAGCGTTCCATCAGCTTTGGGAGCGACATCGAGAAGGGTCACGCCATTCTTGCTCTTTCTGTCCACTATCCCGTCTATTATGTCGTTGACGGGTCTGCAAATTGCATCCGGAGAGTAGGCCCAAGACCTTCCGATTGGTATATCGGTCTGCCATACATTTGGTTTGGCCTCATGCAACCTCTCCCACTCTAAATCTAATACGGAGACAGATAGTGGAAGGTCATCTGCCTTATGAGTTACCACGACATCCTTGCCCCACTTCTCGGCTGTGTTGAAGTAATGGGCGAGGGCTGACTTCACATAGTTTTCACCTATACAATCCGGATCACTGAAGCCGATTTCAAACCATATTTGATCCGGACGATACTTATCAATGACCTCTATAACTTTGTTATACCATGCTTTCTGGAAACTCTCTGAGAATGGTATTTTATGCCAATTACCTTTGAATTCATGCACTGGTCCGTATAGACCTGCATATTTCTGATTGTTGACATCCATCCCCTCGGGGCATAACTTCCTGCCTGGGTTAAAAAAGAACCAATTCGTATACTGATGGAATGTCGCGACTGTCTTCATGCCGTGCTTCCTGACGGCCTGGAGTATCTCCCCGACGACATCCCGGCGTGGTCCCATGTCCATTGCGTTGTATTCGGCGTACTCGCTGTCCCACATAGCAAATCCATCGTGGTGGATAGCTACGGGCCCGGCGAAATCAGCACCCGCTTCTTTGAACAATTCCGCCCACCGATCCGGGTCCCATTTCTCCGCCTTAAACATTGGAATAAAATCCTTGTATCCGAACTCCGTGCCAGGTTCTCCATATACCTGCTTAACGTAATCATACGTATTGCTATACTTATCCTTGAGGTGCCCCCACTCCTCCGATGTCCCGCCATTCGGCTGGTACATATTACGGCCGCCCCAACACCCGAAAGCGGGCACCGAGTAGACTCCCCAATGGAAGTATATGCCGAGAACGGCATTCTCGTACCATTCCGGAGTCTCATGTCGGGCGAGAGATTTCCAGGTGGATTCATAAGGGGCATTGCCAGAGTCAGCATCACTCTGCTCTTTTTTATTGCAGCTGATTATTGTTGCCATAAGCAAAATGCTGATTACAACACTAAAAATCCTTATTGCTTTCATTGTTTTTTTCCTCCAAAGGTTTCTTCATTTGATTTATTCGAAAGAACGCAATTAAACCTAAAAATCTGTTAATATACAATCCGACATTTCCCATTTACACGGTTGGCAAGCATGATTTTCTCCTTACATCACCAATAATCTTACCAAATTCACCTTGAACAATCAAGAATTCAGTCTTTCGCAGTTCATCTGAGAAATCCGGGTTAGACATAATAGATATGTGAGGTTGCAGCGGCGATGATGTTTTCTTCAAGGTGCTTGAAATTCTGCATATCCGAGTTTACGACATCCATTCCGTGCTCAAGGACGTAGGCATAAGACCTTTGAAACGGATTAAGCCCGGATTTCATAAGTGCTGCGTTGTAGAACTTGTCAAAGGCAGAAGGATTTCCTTTACCTGCAGAGCTGAGAGGGGCCAGGAACCTGACAGATTTCATTGCAATCAGCCCAATACCTGCATCTCTTGCCTTTTTGAGAATTGGCTTGAGCTTACTCAATACAGAAGTGCCTTTTACAAGGTTTCTCGAGTCCCAGTCATACCAACCGGCAGGTGTAATGCCAATCATCGCTATATCGTACCAACCAGTTTCGATTGCAGCTTCTAAAACTTTACCGGCGTTCTTGTGAGTGCTCAGGCCGAAATGACCGACTTTACCTGCGGATTTTGCAGCCAGGAATGCGTTGTAAACTTCCTCGCTACTGATTAACTTTGGATTATTGACAGCCATAAGATAATAAGCGTCAACATATTCGGTCTTCAAGTCCTTCAAACTTGCATCAAGAAGTTCTGTCCAGGACTTAGCGGCTCTTTTAGCCTGCTGGACGGTTACGGAGTCATGAGGGTCGAGGTCTCCAGCTTCAAGGGGTGCTTTTGAAGCGACCCAGATGTCTTGTCGATGTTTTTTCATAAACGGTGCGAAACTGCGTTCGCTTTCTCTATAGGCAACATTACTGCCGTTATCGAAGTGGTTAATTCCGGCTTCGAAAGCGCGTTCCAGGAGTCGAACGGCTTTGCCGCCTGCCAAAGTGGCACCACAGCCGAAAACCAGCCGGGACGACATAAAATTCGTACGGCCAAGCTTACAGTATGCCATAGTGGCTTGCTCATTACGATGAATCAGTTCATCAGTTTTGGTTACGGTTTTTGAAGCTGATGCCGAAGATTTAAGTAATGACGGCCCGGCAATCGCTGCCGCTGCAATAAGCTTGTTAAACTGACGGCGACTTAATTTGTAACCATTTTTCTGTTTCATAATACATCTCCAAAAGGACAGCAAAGCCGCATAAGATTATAATCGTTATTATTCAGTTTGCAATTGTCTGGATAAATCAACAGCCGCCTGAATGCCAACATCCCGGTCTTTAACTTCAGTAACGCCGGCAACCATCGCACCCTTCTGAAATACAACATCATAAGTGCCACCCATATCAAAAGAGAGCAGCTCAACTCCATTTATATTGAGCTGTTCAATGTTCCGGCCATACAAATGAGCATGTTCGGCATACGCAGTTACGGCATTCCGGGCAGTTTCGACAGACCCGCGGCGTGAAAGGAATACAGTTACATCGGTTTGGTTTCTTTTGTACCTGGCCAGGTAAGTATTTTTCATAAAATCCAGCGCCATAGCATCAACCAGATAGTATCGAACAGAGTGGCCGATAAGATTTCCCTTTGGCAGTGCTGACAGACCCCATACTGGTTCACCAGAGTCCCAAAGTGCCTCATCCAGTTTTTTAGCCAATTCCATTGCGATTAACTGGAGTTCAACAGAGTCGTTGGAAGGTATGACCTGAACATAGTATTGAGCTTTCCACAGAAAATAATCTGTTCCGGAGCGATAGGCGTCTCGGCCAATTTTAAGTTCTTCGGAAACCTGTGAGCGTTCAGTAGAGAATACACCGAAGGCGTTGGTTGGTGTGCCCATATCATAGACTGATATGTTAATGAAAATATCGGAATCATCATTCTTTTCGAAACGGGTGAAATTCATTTTAACCATATCATAAGCCAGGTAAAATTCGGCTCGGCCGTCGATAAGCTGGTAAAGGTTTTCGGGAGTGAACCATGATATCCTGTCATGAATTTTCCAGTATTGAGGTGTGATGTCGGTGATTATATCATCTAAATTACCCTTTGAGCCGAGGATATGATTTTGATGTGGATTCTGCTGAATAAATCCACAGCCGGCTACAAGCAAAATTATAAGCAGTTTCAAGTTGAGAAAAAATATTACGGCTTTGGTCTGCACAGCAATCCTTTTTCTTAAACAACATTATTGTCTAATAATCTTAGTGTTTTATACAACAATTTCCCTTACGTTTCAAGTAGGTTCCCATCAAAGGGGACATACAAATCTACGATATTATTTCAGCCCGCCAATCAGCTCCGCCCAGCAATAATTGAAAATCATCAGAGACTACTTTTAATTCATCTGTTCGATTGTTATCATTTCACAAACGTCTGGAATTTAAAGCTTTCTTCGAAGAGCTTGACAGTTATGTATCTATTTGTATAATTCGAGATTTCGAATGAACTTTGGCTTTGACAGTCATGTACATATAATTCGGAACTTTGATAAAGCAGTTTACCTGAGTAATAGGAGACCAGATATGATAGAAGTAAATAAGCTGTCACGCAGCTTCGGGCCAATTGTTGCAGTTGATAACATCAGTTTCAGTATGACAAAAGGAGAAGTTCTCGGTTTTCTCGGGCCCAATGGAGCCGGTAAAACCACTGCGATGAGGATGCTTGCCTGTTTTCTTCGCCCGGATTCCGGCACTGCTAAGGTTTGTGGTTATGATATTCTCGAAGAGGCCCTGCAGGTCCGTCAAAATATAGGATATTTGGCGGAAAATGCTCCAAGTTATGATGAGATGACAGTTGGCTCTTTTCTTAACTTTATCTGTGATTGTCGGCAGATTAACAATCCGGAACGTGAAAAAGCTTTAGATAAGGCAGTTAAGATGTGCTCTATCGAATCAGTTTACCACCAAAGCATAGAGACGTTATCAAACGGATATCGGCGCAGAGTCGGTTTGGCCCAGGCGCTTATTCACGACCCTCCTGTTTTGATACTGGACGAGCCGACTGACGGCCTTGACCCCAATCAGAAATATGAAATTCGTCAGCTTATTAAAAACATGTCTAAAGAAAAATGTATCATTATCTCAACGCATATACTCGAAGAGGTTGAAGTTGTATGTTCGCGAATAATCATCATTACCAATGGTAAGCTGCTTGTTGACTCAACCCCGAAAGGATTGAAAGAGGAACACAGTGCCAGTCTTGATGAAGTTTTCCGTAAGATTACGTGTAAAAGGTAAAATCCAAAATTTCTGCTTTAGAAGGAGCTTAGTAAAATGAATGGTTCTTTGGCGGTATTCAAAAGGGAGCTAAAAAGTTATTTTGCAACCCCTGTAGCATACGTTTTTCTGGTAATATTTTTATTCTTTTCCGGTTATCTTCCCTTTCGCCAGGGTTTTTTTGAGATTCGTCAGGCGGATATGAGGCTTTTTTTTTCCAACCTTCCTCTGCTTTTCGTATTTATGGTTCCCTGCACAGCAATGAGACTTTGGTCGGAAGAACGGAAAAGCGGCTCAATCGAGCTTCTGTTGACACTTCCTATCACTGTATCTCAGGCGGTCTGGGGCAAGTTTCTGGCATCCTGGTTCTTTATGATAATAGCCCTTCTTCTTACTATCCCAATGCCCATTACGATAATATATTTGGGTAATCCGGATGTTGGTGCAATGCTGACCGGTTATTTGGGCAGTTTTCTTATGGTGGGTGGTTTTTTAGCTATAGGTTGTTTTTTTTCGTCTATCACAAAAAATCAGGTAATAAGTTTTATCCTCTCGGTAACAGTGCTCTCAATTCTTGTTTATGCAGGGATGCCCACTACTTTGAATTACTTATCAAGTTTTTTGCCGGCCGGGATGGTCTCTGCAATAGAAACCATGAGCTTTTTAAGCCACTTCGAATCGATACAAAGAGGTGTTATAGAATTTAAGGATATCGCATATTTCATACTGCTGATAATCGGCTGGATTTATGCTTGTATAGTTATCTTAAATGAAAGAAAGGTAAGCTGATGAACAGGACATCACGTGCATCAATAGCCATAGTATTTATCGGGATAATGATGTTTTCAGGTATAAGTATATGTCAGAACATAATAAAGGGCGCACATCTGGACTTAACAGAGAATAAAATTTATACGATTTCAGCAGGTTCAAAAGCTATTATAAACAAGCTTCGCCAACCTATTACATTAAAATTGTATTATACAAAAACAGCAACGATGAAAGCACCAGACCAAATGCGGTTTTTCAACGACTATTTTAACTTTGTAAAATCCCTTCTCGAAAAATATGTATCCTATTCCCAGGGAATGATAAGCCTTCAGATTATAGACCCCCGCCCTTTCTCCGATGAGGAAGTAGATGCTCTGCGGTATGGTTTGAAAAAAATACCTATGAGTGAAAATGAGAATTTTTTCTTTGGATTAGTTCTTCAAACACAATTCGGGGTTACAAAGCCAATCGCGTTTTTCTCTCCGGACCGTCAGGATTTCATTGAATATGACATTAGTTCGCTTATAGACAAAGTAATAACCCGTGAGAAGCAAAAGGTCGGCGTTTTAAGTTCTCTGCCGGTTATGGGCCAGCAAGTGAGCAGTTATATGGCTCGCATGATGATGATGCAGGGACAAGAGCCCACCCCTGCCTGGGGAATAATCCAGCAGTTAGAGGAGAAATATGACGTAACTAAAATAGATAGTGAAACCGAAGACATCAACAATATAGATATTTTGCTTGTAATTCATCCCAAAGAACTCTCCGAGAAGACGCAATTTTCGATAGACCAGTTTGTCCTCCGCGGGGGCAGAACCATCGTTTGCGTTGATCCCTACTGCATTGCCGACCAGGCGGAACAACCAATGGGGCAAATGCAGAAACCACACAAGAGCAGCTCAAATCTCAAGAATCTTATGCAGCGATGGGGTCTCGAGATGCCCGAGCTGCAATTTGCGGGCGACCGTCAACTTGCCCTTACTGCAAGATTATCCATACAGCAAAGACCTGAGAAGATAATCGGCTTTTTAGGATTAAACAAGAATAGCTTCAATCAGGATAACATCCTGACTGCGAACCTGAATCAGGTAAGGACGCTATTTGCAGGCGTTCTGAAGAAAAGGAGTTTGGCAGACAGTAATGATATAACTATTCAAACCACGCCGCTTGTCAGCACAACGGCTAAAGGTAATTCCTGGTCGGTAAGCAGCCCATATGAGCTTATGATGCCGAATCCTTCAATGCTTATGAATCGTTTTACAGAAGGCGATAAACCTGTATATATGGGTTACTTAGTTACCGGAAAATTCAAATCCGCTTTCCCCGATGGTATAGAGATAAAAGACAAATCCGACCCCAACAGCGAACCCAGGCATATTTCGGGCCTGAGAAAAGCTAATACTGATTGTGCTGTAGTAGTGTACAGCGACGTTGATTTTATTACAGATATGTTGTCATATCGAAGGCTTCCGCTCGGTTTAGGACAAACTCCTGCAGGAGATAATGCAGCATTGCTGATGAATACCATCGACTACTTAACAGGCTCGTCAGATTTAATATCCATCAGAACTCGAGGCGACTTCAAGAGGCCTTTCGCGGTTGTTGACCGAATCGAAGCGCAGGCGGAGAAAGGCACCGCTGAACAAGAGAACAGAATAAATGCAGAAATTGCAGGCTTTAGAGAAGAACTTAACAAGCTGGTATCGTCGGCCAATGCCGAACAACAAAAGGTCATCGGCAGCTCAATCCTGGAAAAGAGAAAAGAGCTCGAGTTAAAAATGCGAAAAGCGCAAAGAAGACTTCGTGAAGTGAAAAAGAAGGAACGTGAAAAAATAGAACAGCTTGGCTCGACTTTGAGAAATCTCAACACTCTTCCGGGGCCGTTATTGGTTTTGATTCTCGCAGTAGTCATTGGATTACGACGGAGAAGCAAAAGAAAACATTATATTAGCCATAAAAGTGACGCATAATCAGTTATATGAAAATTTTTAGTGACTGTTTAAAACTTCGGAGTCAACTGATATGAGCAACAAAAAACTTAGTATTCTCGGTATAACAGCAGTTCTACTGCTTGGCTGGGCAATCGTCCAATCCAGGATAGCTAACAGGAGCTCAAAGGCGGTAAAAACAACGCACACTACTCTTATACAAGGATTGAATCCCGGGAAAATTGCCAAAATAAGCGTTAGGGCATCTGAAAGCTCGGTAACATTGAAACGAAATCAGAACAGTTTTGTGGTAACCCAGAAAGCGGATTACCCCGCCCAGGCAAGCGAAATAAACAACCTGATAACAAGTGTTTTGGATATCAGAACCGGTGAATTGATAACAGACAATCCGGATAATTTTTCTGACCTTAGAGTAGAAGAAGATAACGCTCGTAATATCATTAAGTTTTTTGATGACAACAATCAACTGATAACCGGTGTTGTTATGGGGCAAAAATCCAATTCTCCCGGAGGTTATGTGCGAACTGTTAATTCCAATAAGGTTTACGCCGTCCAAACAATTCCGAGAATTAACAGCTCTGCTATGCATTACATCAACAAGAACCTGATACAAGTTCAGAAAGATGAAATTATACAAGTGGATGTCACAGACCCAAACGGCACATACAGCTTAACGTCGGAACCAAACAATTCTGAAATAAAGCTTGTTGAAATTCCCGAGGGCAAACAACAAAAAGCAAGTGAAATTAAAGGTGTGTTTACCGCTTTATCGGAGCTATCTTTTACGGATGTGCGAAAAGATACTGGTGAGCTTGAATTCAAGTACAAATATATCTGCCGTCTGCAGAATGAATTAAAATATACTTTAGATATTGCAAAAAAAGACGATAAATATCACCTCAAGCCCGGGGTGCAATTTACCGGCTCCAAACAAATTTATAAAGCAGTGGGAACCGAGTCAAAACAGGAACTGAAGAAAAAGGAAGCAAAACTGCTGGCTATTGAGAACGCTGAGAAATTCAATAATAAACATATCGGCTGGATATATGAAATTTACGGTTATAAAGCTAAAAACTTAACAAAATCATTGAATGACCTGCTTGAAGATAAAGAAAAAAAGGACAGCGAACAAAAAGAAGAAAGCAACAATTCTTCCGCACAAAAGCAATAAAGCTTTTTTCCCGTTAATTCCGTGGTAAAAATATGCTTGTATTCAAAGGTGTTTTCTTGTAGAATATTAGATTAAACTGCCCCGATGTTCCGAAGGTTTTTATCGATAGCGTAAGCAGGATTACAGAAAAGAGGTTTTAGAATGAAAGCATATTATATTGTATTTTTATTGATTTTGTTTTCGGCCTGTATTTGCAAAGCAGCCCCTGAGCCGGCTGTGGTACAGGGAGCTGAAGAGTGGACATTAGATATGAAATTTGAGCACCTTGGTCACATTTCAGTCCCGACGGAGTTAATCAAGATGAAGGGGCAACGGGATTTCTGGTACCTTATCTTGTCAATCACAAACAATACCGGCCGGGAAATCGGCTTTTATCCGAACTGCGAGCTGATGACAGATACCTTCCAGATAGTGCCGGCAGGTAATGACGTGCCCTCAATCGTTTTCCAAAGGATAAAAGAACGTCACAAGAAGCAATATCCATTTCTGGAATCTCTGGAAAATACAGATGATAAAGTCCTACAGGGTAAAGATAACACAAAAGATATCGCCGTCATCTTTTCTGATTTCGACCATAAGGCCAAGAACATAAAGTTATTTATAGCTGGGCTGAGTAATGAAACAGCAGTTGTTGAACACCCGGTAAAGACTGACGAAAATGGCCAGCCGGTAAAAGTCTTTCTTAGAAAAACGCTCGAGATAAACTATTCTCTGGGCGGGGACCCTGATTTCAGAGCACAGCAGAAACTCACTTTTAAAAAGACAAAGTGGGTAATGAGATAATCTGGCGGGGTGATTTTCTGCTTCTGTCTATCCCGATAAATTACTTCGGGACGAGAAAGTGTGAAATTCTACCTTTTCTAAACCTTTTTAATTGTTTCAGTTGTGGAAACTGTAATACCAATCGTATTTAATATATGCACGTGGCCTAACGGCGATTTACGTAGTAAGTCCTTTTTGCCCGTCGTTTAGATTTCGGGCTCTGTTGGGCCAATGCGCAAAAATTAATCGGTGCAAGTATACGCTTGGAAAACATCCCGATTAACTGTATCTGGAAAGAATGGCGAAAAAATCTGATATAAAGAAATTCGGAGCAATCTTTGATTTAGACGGGGTTCTGGTCGATACCAGCTTCTATCACAAAAAAGCATGGTTTGATTTAGCCGAACGTGAGGGACTTGATATGTCAGACGATATTTTCCGCAAAACTTTCGGTATGCAGAACTATCAGATAATTCCCGTATTGGCAAAAAAGAGTGTATCGCCGGAGGAAATCGACCGAATGTCTCAGTGGAAGGAGAGGCGTTATCGTGAGCTCATATCCGGCAATCTTCAGTTAATGGAAGGTGTAATGGAACTTCTTGACGATTTAAAACAAAATAACTTTGCGTTGGCTATCGGGACATCAACTCCCCGCAAAAACCTGGATTTCATGCTGACCGGAACTGAAATACAGGGATTTTTCGATGCATACGTTACCAGCGAAGATGTCAATGAAGGCAAGCCCGCCCCTGATACTTTTATTACCGCAGCCCAAAAACTTTCACTTTCCGCTGAGCAATGTATTGTTATCGAAGATGCCCTCCAAGGCATTGAAGCCGGGAAAAAAGCAGCAATGAAGGTTATCGCAGTTACTACAACGAGAGATGAGGCGGATTTACACAAAGCTGATGTAATTGTTGATTCTCTTGGTCAATTAACAGCCGACGACTTTAAAGAATTGCTTCAAAAGTAATGTGTGTTTATGCAGAGGCGAATTTTCAATGAAATCTCAAATTTTCAATCCCGATTAACACCACCAGGACGACAGGTGGAAAAAGCACATGCAATCAGGACTGGAAAATCAGAAAAAATTCTCAGCTTTAAAGCTGCTTTACAGGTATTGAGATTGACAATTTGCCATTCTATTTTATAATGCAGGGTTAGGATTGTGTTTGTAAATCCAAATAGAATTAATTGTAAATTTTAGGAACCGAAAGAAATGGCTGAAAAACAGCCGCTTTCAAAAACTTCTAAT
This sequence comes from Phycisphaerae bacterium, assembly GCA_030604525.1. Lineage (GTDB taxonomy): Bacteria > Planctomycetota > Phycisphaerae > Sedimentisphaerales > Anaerobacaceae > JAUVVQ01. Next base: position 20,288 of record JAUVVQ010000036.1, read on the forward strand.
AAGTCGAAAACAGCCAGCATAGATAAGTTTTTCAAGGCCTGTGTTAAGACTCAGGCAAGCGACCTTCATTTAAAAGTTGGTCAACCGCCTAAATTGCGGATTTACGGCGAATTGAAAAACACAACGGGTGAAAAGCTGACAGAAGAAAAGATGGAGCAACTTATTTTTGAAATTCTTTCGCCCGACCAAGAAGAATTTTTCCAGGAACACGGCACACTTGACCTCGCATACGAGCTTGAGAAGAAAGACAGGTTCCGTATAAATATTTTCCGACAACGAGGAGTTATCAGCCTTGCCGCAAGAAGGGTCAACGCCGTGATACCTCCCTTCGAGGACCTGCATTTGCCTCCTATTCTGGAGGAGATTGCCAACAGGGGGCAGGGGCTTGTTCTTGTTGTAGGACCTACCGGTTGCGGCAAAACAACTACTATTGCCTCTATGATAGACCATATAAACAGTGTTCGTTCCTGCCATATTGTGACCATAGAAGACCCTATTGAATATGTTTTTAGTGATAAAAAAGCAATTGTTTCCCAAAGGGCGATAGGTATTGATGTAGCTAATTTTGACGAAGCTCTCCGATATATGATGCGTCAAGACCCTGATGTAGCATTTGTCGGCGAGATGCGTGATGCAGAAACTGTAACAGCAGGAATGAGGGCGGCTGAAACCGGGCACCTCGTTTTTGGGACTCTGCATTCAGCTAATGCCCCCCAATCGATTCAGCGTATTCTTGACCTGTTTCCACAGGGAGAAAGAAATCTGGTCAGACAAACATTAAGCTTAACGATAAATGCAATAATCAGCCAGATATTGCTGCCGTCAATAAAAGAAACAATTGACAGAATACCTGCAGTCGAGATTCTTATGGCAAATTCCACAGTTAGAAAACTAATTGCGGAAGGCCGAGAATCTGATTTGCCCAGCGTCATCCGCAGCAATCAGAACGAAGGGATGCAGGACCTTACGTATCATCTCGCGGAATTAATCAAGGATGGAAGCGTCGACCCGAAAGAAGCATATCGATATGCACCTAATAAAGAAGAATTGAAAATGGCGATGAAAGGGATACGAAGCAGCACATCGGGTATCTTATGAAGAACCATCAAATTCGGCAATGGAGTATCTAATGCAACAAATTTTACTATCGTCTCTCGAATACAACGGTTACATTTCCGTCATAAAACTTTTTATCTTCCTGATTTTGTTTTTTCTCTGGCTTCCGATTTTAAACTGGGTTTATAAAGATGCAACAGAAGTAGGAACAAAGGAACATTTTTGGTCGTTAGTTGTTTTTGCTTCAGGTGCCGTCGGGGCATTAATTTGGCTTCTTATACCCATTTTCATAGTAGGTTCATTATTTTTCATTGTATCTACAGCGGTTGCTTCTCTCGCTTATGTTTCACATCGCAATGCTCTCGTCCTGGATTTCGAGCGAGTTTTGACAGTTGAGCACTTCAAAAGATTAGTTACTCGACAGGACATCACTGTTGAAGAAGCCCATGGTTTCAAATTCATAACATCCAATAGAAACAAAGTTCCGATGCCTGAACCTAAGACGCCCGATTTTTACGGTTATAGAACTGCTTATGACATATTTACCGACGCCATCTGGCGAAGGGCAAAAGACATTGTATTCTTACCAACACCACAGAACTATAACGTTAAATACTCCATTGACGGAGCAACCGTAAAACGACCCGATATCGAAAAAGATAAGATGAATTATTTCATTCACTTCATTAAAAACCTTGGAAACCTTGAACTGGACGAAAAACGAAAACCCCAGAAAGGAACCTTTAAAATATTAAAAGATAAAGAAGAAATCCGATTTGAAGTTCAGACCGCGGGTTCCACCGCAGGTGAGCAGGTTCGAATAAAAAGGACTGGGCAGGACGAGGCAAGTAAACTTTCCGAAATAGGTTTTACATCTCGTCAATACGAACAGCTAAGCAAAATTCGTGATATGCCCAAGGGTCTCTTCATTGTCTCGGGGCCAAAGAAATCAGGTCTAACAACAACATTGTATGCTTTTATTAGAAATCACGACCCCTTCCTTAACAATGTAAATACTCTTGAAAAAAAGCCTTCCGCTGAACTTGAAAATGTAACACAAAATATATACTCACCCAGCGAAAGCGGAACTATGAATTATGCTCAAAAGCTGCAGGAAGTAGTAAGAATGGGTGCGGACATAGTAGGTGTGGCTGATTGCTCAGAACCCCAAACGGCAAAGGTAGCCTGTGAAGCCGCGAAAAGCGGGAAAATAGTATATGTAACATTAAAAGCCAAAAGCGTAAAGGAAGCTTTCAGCAAATGGCTGACATTAGTTGACGATAAAAAGTTAGCTGTCAATTCCTTTTTAGGAATAAGCAATCAGCGACTGATACGCAAATTATGCGAAGAATGCAAGCAGGGATACCAGCCGAACAAAGAACTGCTCAGAAAATTTAATTTGCCCGCAGATAAAGCAAAAGTTCTATATCGTCCCGGTAAAGTGCAATACAACAAAAGAGGTAAGTCCACAACCTGTGAAGCCTGCCAGGGTAGCGGCTTTGTCGGAAGAACAGGCGTTTTTGAAACACTAATAATAGATAACGACAAAATAAAACAAGAGCTATACGGGTTAAAGTCTATATCTGATATTGATTCTATTCTTAGAAGAGCTAAGGTTCGTTCCCTGCAGGAACAAATGCTAAAAATGTCCATTGAAGGGATTACCGCTATAAACGAGATGGTGCGAATATTATCAAAATCAGGAAAAAATAACTCAAAAAGCAAAAAATAACAATGTTACAGATTTAAATGTTCCCATATTACTTTCTTTGATAATTCGGAGATATCATAATGGCAAGTTTTCTTGTGATTTTAATTATAATAGGTTGTGCAGCTTATCAATACCTTAAGGGAAGCGTCACCAAGGCATTTGCAACGTTAGTAATTACCATCATCGCAAGCGTTGCATCCTTTGGTTTCTTTGAGCCATTGGCAGGACTTTTTACCGGCAAAGACGGCAATAGCAAGCTCGCAACAATTTTCCCCTGGGCTCAATTTCTTTCTTTTGTTTTTTTGTTTGTAGTAACATTTGCGATTTTACAAACACTTCTGAATTACCTGAGTCGCGAGAAAATAAATTTCAGCTATTTCCCCGAACATATCGGCCGGATTGTAGTCGGGATTGTCTTAGGTATTTTTTTATCAGGTAATTTACTAACGGCGCTTATTTTAGCACCACTGCCCGATAAATATCCATACCAGCGATTTAACGCCCGAAGACCAAACCCTGATAAGCCGAACAAAGTATTTTTAAACGCAGATGGTTTTGCTGTCGGCTGGTTCAGTCTTTTAAGTCGCGGCAGTTTCAGCGGCAACAAAAGTTTCGCAGCTTTGCATCCGGGGTTTCTCGACCAGGTTTTTTTAAACCGCTGTGCAAGCTACAAAGAGATAACAACAATCATACCCGGTTCCAAAGAAGCTATAGAGGTCCCCAGAGAAAAAGCTGTCTGGCCTACTTCGAAGCGTGTAACGGATACTGAAGGCAATGCTGTTGCTCCTAAAAGCGGTTATACGCTTACTACCATACGTGTGGGTATGAGGCGTATTGTGGCGAGTAAAGAAGGGAAATTTTCTCTTTCTCAGTTAAGATTGATTTGTAAGCGAAAAGATGAGACAGATTTTCTGCTCTCAGGCAAAGCGATGAATGTTTATCCGACAGGTTATTTTGAAACTGCCAACCAAATTAAGTTAACGCAGCTAAACGACACGGTAGGTCTTGATTCAGGCGACTTTAAAGAGTCTGTTAAATGGATTGACTTTGTATTTTATGTGCCTGATGAGTATGTACCCGTCCTCATAGAATTCAAACAAAGAACCGTTGTTGAACTTTCGTCTCCTATAAATACACAAGAGGCACCTACACCGGCATTTTTCAAAAAAAGCTCTGAGAAGTAATCCCGATGCAGTTAACAGGAGGAAAGCATTGCTTCGGCATGTCCTGAGAATTACAACATTCCCGTGAAAGCTCTTTTTATATAAATCCGCATTTAAGTGTTTGTTTTTTTATAGATAAGGATATGAGATTTATCCTTTACCCCGCTGTACCCACAGGCAATTCCTGCAAGTCCAATTCCATAAGGTGCTCAAGATAGGCCTGCAAATCCTCCTCTGAAAATGTAGCCAGAAATTCAGTACGGGCACTTTTGTTGATTTCACAAATGCAGTCTATTAACTCCCTTTTGCTCATTCTTTTTTCCTTTTTAACTCTGTACAACCACACACTATTGACATAGGGACTTATCGACTGAGCCGATGATTTATCTTTAACTAACCACAAAATACAAATGCAACGACCTATAACGAAAACCACCATATAAGAGATTCATTATGGCTGGCACCCTATATATGGCACATAAACACAAACACCAAAAGCTAATCAGAACTAAGTCCAATAAAATCACCATCAAGTTTCGAATATAAGTCCTGAAGATTTTTTGTTTTTTTTCTTATTACCCCTCGGTCTATAATACTCCCCAAAAACTGGGCGCGTGATTAAGGTGGATTTGTCGTCTGAGACGATAATAGTTTCAGGAGACAAATTATGAAGAACAAACGACGGAATCACAGTGCTGCATTCAAGGCCAAAC
>JAUVVQ010000087.1 GCA_030604525.1 Phycisphaerae bacterium
TCGATTTCCTGCCAGAGTCCCTCCGCTCGATTGAATAGTCCACCAGATACCATTATGCGCATATCAGGCCAGGCGTTTATATCTTTTATGGTATCTATGAGTCGCCGGATGTCCGGCGCCTGCTTTGGCCCGGCGCCATAAATTAACAGGATGTCTGGAGCATATTCATTTATGAAAGCAAGGATGTCATCGTTGCTCAGCCCTCCTCCGAGAAATTTTAATTCCCAGCCATCGCTTTCGAACAGGTCGGCCATTATTTGGGCACCGAGCTCCTGCAGTTCGTTTTGTGGGGCGCAACATACGACTATCTTTTTGTTCTTGCTTGGCCTGCGAGGCAACTTGTTTTGGAGCTGGTTCACAATTGTGCGGTTAATCGGGGTCGCCAGGTGCTCCTGAACGGGAGTGATTCGGCCTGTGCGCAATAATTTCTCGATTTCTACCATAATCGGCCATATGATGTCGATATATACGGAATTGGCGGGTGTGCCACTCTGTAGAGTTTCTTCTATGACTGTTCGACAGCGTTTTCTATCTCCTTGTAGCAAGCTGTCTAAATAGCGTTCAAGAATGCCCTTTTTTATCATAATTTAGTCTCCAAACACATTTCCCATCTTACGCATATTACCTATTGCACCGTTTTGAGCGCGTACCAGCTGGACTTATGTTAAAATAGGTAATATACTTATCGGATAGGTACGAGTTAAAACTTTAGTTAAAATAGGCGGTTTGGGTTGAATAGAGGGAGGTTTTTTCAATTAAATACGCAAGTTGTTAAAATAGGTAAGGCAAAAACGTTTTAAAACGTTCGAAAACTGATGCAAAATCTTCAAAAATAAGCGAAGATTTTGCAGTTTTTAGTTCATTGTTCATAGTTTGTTGGCGGAGGAGGCCGAGAGGGACGATTCAAAATCAAAAAGCAAAAAGCAAAATGACAAATCAAGATTCAAAAATTATAAAGCCACGAATTGGCACGAATTTTTTAGACGCAGATTAACGCAGATTGACACGAAGATTTGGTGAATGGTAACTGGTAATTGGTTAAATGGTAATTGGTTAAATGGTAATTGTTCAGATGCTCACTAAGAACCTGGTGGGCTGAAGCCCAATTATTTAGCCCCGAAATTTATTTCTGTGTTTTCGTAAAGCAATTGCACCCAAGCCGAGTAGGAAGAAGTATCGCCGATTATGAAATGTTCGCCCTGACCTTATCCCGGATTGCCGTCTCTTCTTAGTGTCAGCAACGCCACCTCCGGCGGACAGAAAAACCTCACCGGTACTCCTGTTGTACCAACTCCACATGATGTGTAACCCACCATATCCCGGTATCTCCACTCACCTTTGACAAGCTTGCGCGGTATGCAAGCACGCACCACCATCGCTACCCCACCTGGAAGACATATCTGTCCGCCGTGGGTATGGCCGGCTAAATACAGCGAATAACCCGCCTGCTCCGCTTCCTTATACAGCTCTGGAGGATGCGAAAGAATAATTTTAACAGCCCCTTCTGGAATCCCCTGTTCAGCTTCTTTCAACTCTGCCGCTGCAAACATAGAACAGTCATCAACACCCACCAAATATATCCTCTCAGCCCCTCTTTCCAGACACACATGCTCATTCAGCAGCATTTCCACGCCAAAATCATTTAGTTGCTCAGCAATTTGGTATATATCATAATTGCCGAGGATACCAAAAACTCGGGACTTTGTCGTCAGGAATGAGACTATCTTACCCAACTGCCGGCCCACTTCCTTTGCAGAAAGCCTAAGACTGTAGTCACCACCAAGAAAACAATAATCGTACTCCGCATTCTTCGCGATATTGATAATGTTTTCTGAGAGATAATCGATTCCTCCAAGATGCATATCTGTAATGAAAAGTATCCGGCATCCATCAAAATTCCTCGGCAAACCCTTTATGCCCAGTTCCACTTCATTCAATCCCACCTCTGTTGCATTCCGCAATCCAATCTTCCTTATAAACAGCATCTTCAACACCAAGTCCACTATTAGCATGAGTCCGTAAATGTTCTCGAAATGAAATCTCTGTTTTGCCCCACGAGTAAACACTCTCTCGTGGTGCTTTGTTTCCAGAATTTTTCTGTTCTTATGAATTGGCCTCATTTACAACACCTGCTGCGACCTCACGAATTCATCAGCAATAAATAGTACCTCTTGTATGCTGTAGGTCAAGGAAGGAGGGGCCTATTTCTGCGTTTCCTTCTCACCATCAGCGCACTGAAGCCACAATTCCCACCGGGCAAATCCGTGCCCCGTTGCTCGTGGCCTGTATTTCTACCGCTTACTTACGTGCGCGGCTCTGTAACCTGCGCAATAAATCGCGGGGCTAAATACTATTTCGCTTCCTTTTGTAGTTTATATTCTACGGAGTCGGTGAGAGCAAGCCAGGAGGCTTCGATGATATTTTCAGAGACGCCGACCGTACCCCAGATGGAAGTTTTGTCGCGGGATTCGATTATTACGCGCACACGGGCAGCAGTGCCGGCTTTGGCATTGACTACACGAACCTTGTAATCAATCAGGCGGACATCCTTGATGCTCGGATAAAATCTTTCCAGCGATTTTCGCAAAGCAGCATCAAGTGCGTTGACGGGGCCATCGCCTTCTCCGACGACGTGCTCGACTCTGTCGCCGACCTTTAGTTTTACCGTGGCCTCGTTAGCCATTTCGCCTGAGGTGCGTTTCTCTGTGGTTACGTAATACTTTATAAGCTTAAAAGCGGGCTTATATGTGCCGAGGACCTTTTTTACCAGCAGGTCAAAGGAGGCATCTGCGGCCTCGAACTGATAGCCATCATTTTCAAGTTCCTGAACACGGTCAAGAATCTTTTTGGCTAATTTCTTGTCCTGAGCGATTTTATCCTTTTCGAGCTTGGCCAAGATGCTCGACCTGCCGCTGAGCTCAGATATAAGGAACCTGCGTTCATTGCCGATAAGCTCCGGGTCAATGTGCTCGTAGGTGCGTTTGTTTTTTCGCAGGGCATCGACGTGGAGGCCTCCCTTGTGGGCAAAGGCACTTCCGCCGACGTAGGGCATATTCATTACCGGCGATAAGTTTCCAATCTCGAAAATGAAACGTGAGACCTCTGTCAGCGTTCTGATTTTTTCCGGGCTGAGGGCAACAAATCCCATTTTAAATGCA
>JAUVVQ010000008.1 GCA_030604525.1 Phycisphaerae bacterium
AGACTCCGTTCTTCCTCTGAAAGCTGAACAATGTATTTTTTGACCATGATAAATCTCCATGATAATTTAACCATAGAGAATTATCGGCAATACCCACCCAAATCTTTAACCGTGACAAAGCACTAGTCACTTACCCCCTCGACAAGGACACCCCTTGTGTCCTCAGTCATCCTTGGATCGATGTCCCCGCCGAAAGAAAGACGACCCTCGCACTAACCGTCGGCAACCACCCCGAGGGCGACTGGGACCTTATCGTGCGACGAGTCGAAAACAAACAGGAACTCTTTCGTAAAACGATCGGCGAATCCACCACAACCGACGGTTGGGTAGACATAAACATCGACCTCTCCAAGTACGTCTATGAAAATGATGCGGGCATTCTGATCGAACTCTGCAACCAGCCAACCGACTGGTCGTTCGAGGTCGGATACTGGGCCAAGATTGCCATCGAAACAGAGTAACACAACCTGAACGAGTCGGATGGCGACAGAAGGAAGAAGAACACGGAGTAAAAATGAGTGCACGGAGGAGGTTTTTAGGTTAAATGCTTTTAAAACATAATTTCTCCGTATGACATCAATGAACTTACAAAAATTACCTTAAACAATCAAGAATTTTTCGGACTCGGCGGCGTTGTATCGGCCTCGCCTCCGCCTGCCTCGGTCGGGTCGAAATCAGTACTTGTTACCACCGGCCAGCCCTGCGCATCAAAAGTCATCACCTTGGCAGCAAGGCTCTCAGCACCGCCACCATTCGGATGGAAGTGGAACGAGAAAACAAATTTGGTTCCACCACCAGTCACGGGGTATTCACATACCCCCGGATGGCCCGGAACCTGATAATGGCTGTTACCTATTATGCTGCCGGCGTCATCAAGCAGTAGCGTACCGCCGGAGCCGGGACCGTGCTCAAGGTCCATCCGTTTGCCAGACTTATCAATGTAAGGCCCCGTCGGAGAGGTCGCCCGGCCCATGCGGATCTCGTAGCTGTTCCATATATCCGGGCTGTTCTCGCCCCAAGTGCAAAACAGATAGTAATATTGCGTTCCCTTGTGTTCATGTGGAAATAGGAATGGGCCTTCAATGGTTGGGTCATCTGCGTTTCTCCCGCCGTTAGCTATATTAGTCCATCGGCTGTCACCATCCGAGAACTGCTTCTGTAAGGGATTCTGCCTCAATAGCAGCGTATCAGGGTCAAGCTCAACAATCCAGATACTTCCGCAGCCATGCGCCAGCCAGAGCCTGCCCTGGAAATCCACCATAAGGCAAGTATCTATCAAAGAGACCGTTGCCGGCGGCGGGTTATTTTTGGAATTCACGAAGCAGATCTCTTCGCCGAGGTCGGTCCATGTATAACCCGGTGCTGTACCCATTGCCGTCATTATTCCGATAGCGCCGCCACGGCAGGTATAGCTTTGCCTATATAGGCCGTTGACAATCGTTCCACCCGGCACGCCACCTGCATATAAGCCGCGATAAGAACTCCACCAGCTGTTATTGCTTATGTTTCTCTTCCCGGCATATTGCCAGGTCTGGCTTCCAGGTGCAATGTAGTAATTCCTACCAGCTCTGTCCATATCTGTACCCCAGCAGGAAAAGTAGCCGCTTGACGCATCGTAGTAAATCTCAGCCGTATCGGGAGATGCGGGTTCGTTAGTTAAAGTGCTGGCGACAGACGCACAGAAAGCAAACACCATCATTACAGACACAACCATTAATTTCTTTTTCATTACTCTCTCCTTAAACAGGAGTTTAATCTTTACAATTTTCAGGGAAGTCGTCTGTTAATCCGATTTTGCTCATATCGATTTGTTTAAAGCCGAGTTCGAACATCGGCGACCCGTCTTTAAGACGGAAGTTTTCATTTTTCAAATCGACAAACATTGGGTCGGCTGAAATACTGTGTCTGTCGGTTCCTTTCTGCTGCAATTGCTGAAGTAATTCTCTACCGGCATCCAGATTGCCCTTGCTGTAATAGAGGTTATAATCGCCTGGATACGGCTCCACTTCCCTACGGGTTGCAAAAAACTGGCTTCTTTGGTCACTAAAATAAAGCACGTTCCTCTGAATCCTGCCTGGCCGAGGCCCGCCCCTGTAATACACCATATACCTCTGCCAATCCGAATCCGTTTCTTTGCCGGTATCCACTACGATGTTGTTTTCAACATGATTGTTTCTATCGTTTAAGACAATCCCCTGAGGCGCACAGCGGTAGATAATGTTCTCAGTAATTAAAGTTCCCCTTCCATTGGCGTCGAGACGAATCACGGCATCCGGCCCATCATTAACAATATCATGAATGTAATTACGCCGGATAACATTGCCTTCACCGTTGCCCGTTATATTGATAACAGCACCATCGTTTCCAATCTTGCACATTCGGTACGCTTCATTGTCCTCAATGATGTTATTATAAACATGTAAAAATCCCACTGTATAATCCCAACCTCTTGGGTCGCCAATTTCCGCCCAACGAATCTGCTTCGAGCATTCTCTGTTGTTTTTGGGTATTCTCGATGTATCGAAAAAATGGGCACGAACACCTGCAACCAGAACAGCTTTTCGAGGACCATCGTGTATGAGATTGTTCGCTACCCGATTGTCCCTGCTCTGCCAGATAATAATACCATGACCGCTTTTGTAAATCTCGCCGCAATGATGGATATGATTATTTATAATCTCGTTATGGAAACTGACATCTTTTGTGCCCGGGCCATAGCCGCAGACAAAAATCCCTGCCTGGCCGAGGTAATCAAACAAAGAACGCTGCACCCTGTTATATTGACTGTAAAGGTCAAAGCGAAGACCGGTCCCGCCGGTATTGGTGAAACGACATCCATCAACGAGACAGTGCGCTGTGGAACGGAAACGCAGCAGGGCACTCGCCTTGTCATACATTTCCCAGTCATGCTGAATGCCCGCATCGTCCTTTGTCCACACGTCGCGGTCGCCGTGGGTAAAGGTTAATCCTCTGAAAGTCAGATACTGAACCGGCACATCAACCGGTCCCGTCTTGTCCACATTGCCTTCTACACGAATAAGCTCCCTTAGCTTCGGTGCGACAATATTATCACTCGGTTTTTCATCTTGAGGCCACAGGTATAGTTCACCTTGTTGGGTATTGAGAACCCATTCCCCCGGCTCATCGAGTGCCTCAAGGACATTTTCGACCCACGCAGATGGTGGTATGTCTTCTTCCCATGGCCAGGGTTTTATCGGATAAGTGGCCGGGACACTTGTCCGTACCACCCTCGTCTTCTCATCAACCGATGCCAATCCCAGCATATTCATCGTATAACCGGCTGGGAATACCCTTATCCCAACATCCTCCAGGTTTTCCCAGTTTTTTAGAGCCCCCTCGGGGAAGCGAAATGTGCTTTTATCCTCGATACTCGCAAATACTCCCCGCCACCACTCATCCGGTGGTTTGCCCTCCGGCACCCATCCTTTTCCTCTTGCCCGCGGCAGCATTTTATCACCATCGAACAAACAAAAGAACCGCCACCTGCCTCCTTTAGTTTCGGGCATGTCTGCAACCCAGATTTTGCCTCGGGCCGCTTCCGGCAGTGAATCAGGATAATTTGTAAGTTTTGTCCAGCCGGAGATTTTCCTGGCACTGCTGAAGATAGGTGTTTCGCCCTGGTAAGCGGTATAGATAATCCTCTGTTTTTTACTTCCGGAATCGTCCAGACCGAAGACAACGGTTTTATGAATTATATAAGTGCCGCCTCGAATAAAGACTGTGATATCACCCTCATCTTTTTGTTTTTTAAACTCTCTGACAGCATCACGAGCTTTTCTCAATGTTGCAAAGGGCTCCTCGATAGTGCCTGGGTTATTGTTGTTACCATCCGGTGCGACGTAAAAACTCTGGCTGTAAAGCCGTGTCGTATTCGGCTTCGGCGGTGTAGTATCACCAAGTGTCTCCGGCGCTATCTTCATAAGGCCAAAGTTATTGGGTTGCATGTCACCGGCAGTATCGGAGTCGGTGAAAATTACATAACCGCCGTCGCTTGTCAGATTGATGTACTCACCGGCATTATTACCGGCAGGGTCACCATAAAGACCTTCCCACAGCAGCTTCCCGTTACTATCTGTCTTTACAACATAAGATTTCCAGATATCCGATGGACCGGCAGGATGACCTGAAGCAGAATACGAATCTTCATCTCCTGTCCCACCAACCATAATATATCCGCCGTCGAACGTTGCCTTGACACCGTAACATTCGTCACGAATATGAATAGCGTCATACCCTCGGGGCTGACCAAAGGTTTTATCCCACTGGAGGTTTCCGTCACTGTCAACCTTTACCAGCCAGAAGTCAAATATGTCGGTATTATCGCTGATTTTGCCAAATACTAGTTTATGTCCCGCCAAAATGTATCCACCATCTTCGGCCAGGTCAGAATCAAAGAGGTCTTCCTGTTCATTACCCCCATAATTCTTATGCCATTGTATATTTCCCGAATCATCTGTATTAATAAGACAGAAGTCTCTGCCTCGTTCTCGAGATACTCCGGAAATCGTATAACCACCGGCGACTTCATACACCCTCATACCATGAGAAGCAGCAGATAGAGTTTTCTCCCATTGTAAGTTCCCCTCTGCATCTGTCTTTAGTATGGAACCTTGTCCGTCATCTGATATAAACAGATAACCACTTCGCCCACTGCCAACGTATCCCGTGGCAACAAATCCTCCATCGCCGGTTTCAGCTACACCTCGGATTTCACCATTGCCGACAGAGGCGTAGGTCTTTTGCCATACTATCTTTCCTAAGCTATCAAGTTTTACCAAGCCCCTCTCCTGGTCGCCTGAAACAGATAATGCTCCTGCAACAATGAAACCACCTGATACTTCAGTTACGAAGGTAGCAAAATCAGGTTCTCCGCTAACACCAATAATCTTCTGCCACCGCAAATCGCCTTCGGCATCTGTCTTCACAACGAGCATATCAGAAGAACCTCTTTTCCACTCTGATGTTTGCCCTGCCATAATGTAACCGCCGTCGCTACTCTGAAGGCCGTAATGAACATGGTCGCCATTGTCGGTACCATGCCCTTTATGCCACTGCATTTCAGGCACCTGAGTATGCGCCTGTTCCCCACACTTCATCGAACTCTGTCTCGGCAATCTACCCTCACCACCTGCATCCGGCGCTATCTTCATAAGGCCAAAGTTATTGGGCTGAGGGCCGGGCGCAGAATCAGAATCTGTACAGACTATATACCCGCCATCGCTGGTCAGATTGATGTGCTCTGCTGCATTATTACCTTCACTGGTAGGCGGGTAAAGTCCCTGCCATTGGACATTTCCATCGGCGTCTGTTTTTACCAGGTATGCCTTCCATTCATCTGATGGGCCAGCAGGATGACCGGAAGCAGAATACGGATATTCGTCCCCGGAGCCGCCGGCTATAATATAACCGCCGTCGGGAGTCTGCTGAACACCGTATGCCTCGTCGTGAATGTATTTAGCATCATAGCCCCTGGGCTGGCCGAAGGTCCTGTGCCACTGCTCTTTTTTATCGCTGCCGACCTTTAACAGAAAAAAGTCCCAGTTGACAGTTCCGTAAAAAGGTGACCGTGAGTGCCCGCCAAAAATATAACCGCCGTCGGCAGTTACATCAAAATCAAAAACCTGGTCGTCGCCGTCGCCTCCGTAATAGCTATGATAAGTCTCGTCGCCGTCACTGTCTGTCAGCACAAGAACCACATCCTGCTGACTTTTACCGCCACTATGTATCCATTGATTACCACCGACTGCAAATCCTCCGGGCACTTCCTGAACCCTCATACCATGCATCGTAGAGGGCAGGATTTTGTCCCATTGTAAGTTCCCGTTCGAATCGGTCTTCATAATCGAGCCATTTCCGGAATCACATATAAACAGATAACCAGGCTTCGAGCCGCCGACATAACCGGTAGCAACGATGGAACCATCACTGGTTTCATCAATGCCCCGAATAGCATCTGCTCCGTCTTTATGGTAGGTCTTTGGCCATCCCGACAAGATATTTCCTGAGGTTTTATTAAGTTTTACAATGCATCTTTCCTGGTCACCTGAGTCGGACAATGCTCCTGCAACAATGTAACCATCAGCTACTTCAGCCGAAATATTTGCCCAGTCATATTGATTAGTTGTTCCAATGATTTTCTGCCACTGCTCGTCTCCATCAGCATCGGCCTTGATAATAAGCATATCACTGGCACGTCCGGTTTCTTCATCTGTCATTCCTACCATGAGATAGCCGCCATCGCTGGTCTGCATAACATATTGCGGTTTTTCTCCAGTGTCGGTTCCCATACCATAATGCCACTGCATTTCAGGCGCCTGAGCAGGCGGCTCTTTCCCGGACTTTGTCGGACTCGGTCTCGGTGGGGTAGTGCCACCACAAGCATCCGGCGATATCTTCATAAGACCAAAATTATTGGAGCCCATGGAACCTGCGGAATCAGAGTCGGTGAAAATTATATAGCCGCCGTCGCTCGTCAGATTAACATACTCCGCTGCATTATCACCTATATCACCCTCGACCGGATAAACCCCTTGCCATTGCACATTTCCATCGCCGTCGGTTTTTACGAGGTATGCCTTCCATTCATCTGATGAGCCGGAAGGATGACCTGACTCAGAATACGGATATTCGTCTCCGGAGCCGCCCGCGATAATGAAGCCGCCGTCGGGCGTCTGCTGAAGCCCGTATGACTCATCGTGAATGTATTTGGCATCATAATCCCTGGGCTGACCGAAGGTCCGGTGCCACTGTTCTTTTTTATCACTGCCGACCTTCAACAAAAAAAAATCCCAGTTGACTGTTCCGTAAGAAGGTGACCGTGAGTGCCCGCCAAAGATATAACCGCCGTCAGTCGTTACAGCAAAATCAAAAACCTGGTCGTCGCCGTCGCCTCCGTAATAGTTGTGATAAATCTCGTTGCCGTCACTATCGGTCAGCACAAGAACCACATCCTGGTGGGCTTTTTCCTCTGAACGTATCCATTGATTACCGCCGATTGCAAACCCTCCGCCCGCTTCTTGAACCCGCATACCATGCGTCGTAGAGCTAAGCGTCTTACTCCACAGCAGCTTTCCATTTGCATCGGTCTTCAGGATGGAGCCATGTCCATCTTCTGATATAAACTTATATCCTTTTTCACCGCTGCCGATGTATCCGACGGCAATGATTCCGCTATCTTTTGTAATATCAATACCCCGAATAGAGCCATTTCCTTCAGAGGAATAAGTCCTTTTCCAAATGATATCCCCTTTGGCATCAAATTTTATCAGAGCTCTTTCCTGGTTATCTAAGATATCCAATGCTCCTGCAACAATAAAGCCGTCCGAAGCTTCAGTTACAAAAGTGGCATAGTCAGCTTTGCCTTTTGAACCAATAACCTTCTGCCACTGCAGGTCGCCTTCGGCGTCTGTTTTTACAACGAGCATATCAGAAAAACCTCTTCTCCCTTCCGATGTTTGTCCTGTCATAATGTAACCGCCGTCGCTGGTTTGCAAGCCGTAATGAACATGGTCTCCACTGTCTGTACCATGTCCTTTATGCCACTGCATTTCAGGCGCCTCGGCAGCATATACAACCGTTCCTGAAAGTATAAAAAGAACTACAACCAATAAAACTAATCGCTTAAACATAATAAGTCCTCCGAGTTTTTATTTGTTTTTGGTATCAATTGTTACAAAAGAAGCATTTTATCTTAACCGGCACGCTTAGGTGACCCTATTCGAAGGTAAGAGCCAACTTTAATTTTAAAACGGTTTACAAAAATTTATTTTCTTTTGATTTTGAAAGCGTATGCGTATTTGCAGGGTCTTTTATCGGGAGTTTTTATGTGCAGTCCATCTTTGCTAAAGTGCCAATCGAGCTTTTTGTCAACGCCGAGCATTGTTATGCTTTCAATGTCATCTTCCGTCCAGTAGATTGACAGTTCCTCTTCCAACCTTCTTAACGAATGAATGGTCACTTCATCCCCGGGCCAGTCGAGGCAGATAGCATAAAGGTTGTTGTCTTTAACGGTGAACCGGATATTTTCTCCTGTATACACTATAGCTCTACCTCTTCTTTCAGTGTATGCACCGGCAGCTTCCATTACGAGGGGGTCTTCGCCATAGATAAACCAGGGCATGGTGCCGTAAATTGCGTCACCGTTTACTTCGAGCCATTTACCGATTTCGAGCAGTCTTTCTTTTGCTTCTTCAGGGATGGTTCCATCAGCTTTTGGTCCGACGTTCAGCAGGAGTAATCCGTTTTTGCTGACACGGTCTATGAGGTTATCAATGAGTCGGTTGGCGGTTTTGTATGTCAGCCCCTGGACGTATGACCAGGCGCCCTGCTCATCTATGGAGGTATCTGTTATCCACATATGTCGCGTCAGGTTTGCCTCCGTCCCCAACTCCAGGTCATTGACCGCAACGCCTGCTGGAACATCCCATCCTTTAAACAACACCTCGACCTGCTTACCCCGGCGTGCTTCCTGGTTAAAGTAATAAGTGAAAAACTGCAGGATAGAATTTTCTCCCATTCTGTCCAGTGAGCCGTCAAACCAGATGATGTCCGGCTGGTAATTATCGATAACTTCCTTCAGTTTTCCGAGCCATACTTCCTTGAATTCCTTTGACGGCTGCTGCTGCATAAATGCCAATTCGTCCGCCCCAATTTTATACCACTGAGGCCAGTTTTTGTCCTGGTCGTGAACTTGTCCGTAAAGACCCGAGTATTTGGGATTCGAGCAATCGAAGCTTTTTACCCAGTGTGGATAATAAGCCCAGTTCGTGGCATGGTGAAATGTAGTTATGAACTTCATTCCTCTTTTTTTGATGGCTTTTTCGAGTTCACCCACCACATCCCGCTTGGGTCCCATTTTGGCCGCATTCCATTTGGAGTACTTCGTATCCCACATTGCAAATCCGTCATGGTGCTCAGCGACAGGGCCTGCGAACTCTGCGCCTGCTTTCTTAAAAAGCTCCGCCCATTCATCAGCGTCGAATTTTTCCGCCTTAAACATCGGAATAAAATCCTTGTATCCAAATTCGCTCGGTAAACCGTAGTGTTTAACGTGATAGTTGTATTGTTCTGTTCCCTTTTTGTACATATTGTGTGGATACCAGGAGCCGTTTCTTCCATAAGCGGGAACAGAATAGACCCCCCAGTGCGTATAGATTCCGAATTTTGCGTCCTTAAACCATTCCGGGATTTGGTGTCTTCCGAGAGAATTCCATGTAGGTTGGTAATTTTTATCTTCAGAGCTATTTCCACAGTAGCTGTTTGGTGAACCGATTAAGACGAAGAACATTACAAAAGTGAGAGTTTTGAGTGAAATGTGAGTTTTCATATTTTACCCTTCCGAAATTTGTTTGCTGATTTATTTATTCTGTCCCGGTAGTATAATCACAAATTCCCGGTTCCTCAACTTTTATTTTGCGTTTACCCCCATAGCCCACTTAGTAAAAACCTTTTCTTCTTTTCTCCTCAGTAATGCAATTTACTTAATACTGGGGTATTTGCGTTATTTGTTTTGTCAATTCCCCCAAAAGTGCGTGCATCGCGGAATCGCTACAACTGGCTTTATCAATTTTGCTACAGGCATGCATAACCGTCGTATGGTCTCGGCCACCAAGATGCCCCCCAATTTCCTCAAGACTATGTTTCGTAAGATTCCGCGCCAGATACATACATATTTGTCGAGGTTCCGTAATACTCTGACTCCTCTTTTTGCTCTGTAAATCCGCAAGTCGAACGTTAAAGTGGCTTTTTACTACTTCAATAATATCTGTTATACTGATGGGTTTCCGGGTTAAATTTATCTGTCCTTCCAATGCTGCTCGAGCTGATTTGAGTGTTATCTCTTCGCCTGACGTCGTTGCTACCGCATATATCGTCGTCAATGCCCCTTCGAGCTCCCGAATATTCGCCTGAACCTTACGGGCAACATATTCCGCTATCTCATCGGAAATCTGTAAACCTCTCAGGTGTGCTTTCTTTTGAACTATGGCAACACGCGTCTCATAACCAGGTGGGTCTATCCTCGCTACCAGGCCCCAGTTAAATCGGCTGATAAGACGCTCTTCCAGTGAGGGAATCTCGCCAGGCGGATTATCTGCGCTTAATATTATCTGTTTACCGTTATGATAAAGGGCGTTAAATGTGTGAAAAAACTCCTCCTGACTCTGCTCCCGCTCCCTGAGAAACTGAACGTCATCGATTACAAGCATATCCACCGTTCTAAAACGATTTTGAAAACCTGACAAATCGCCCTCTTCTATCCCTCGAATAAACTGGTTAACAAAATCTTCACAATTTAAAAGCTGGGTTACAAAAACCGTATGCTTACTCCTGACCTCGCTGCAGACGGCATGCAGAAGATGAGTCTTACCCAAACCGGAACTGCCATACAAAAAAAGAGGATTGTAAGTTGTTCCGGGCGATTGACCGACAGCTACGCAGCTCGCCTGGGCCAAACGATTGCTCGGACCTACCACAAAATTATCAAATGTGTAATCCGGATGAAGCTTTAATCCTCCTGCAACTGATACTGTATCTCTGTTCTGCCTGCCCTGTTGATGGTCAACTTTGAAATCAATCGTGATTAGATGTCCGGTCCTCTGCTGGCCTGCACGAGTAAAACTGCTTTTACAGTGTTTGTCTAAATAATCTGCCGTAGAGTCATCAGGGCAGCTTATCTCAAGCAAGCCGCCATTCAAATGCAATACCCGTAACTTATCAAACCATTTCCGACTGTTAACGGGGTCAAGGACTTTCGCTCGCTCCAGTATATCTGAAAATATGCTTTCTATCCCTTCGGAAGCCAAAGACCTCACTCCTTCAAAATTCAATGCCAATAAATATATCCCCCATTGAATCCGCCGCTGCGGACTGCTAAGCCGGCCTATAAAGTTGATACTATCTAAAAATTGATTTCCCCGCAAGACCTATGATAGGAAATTAATCACATCCGTTGAATTTGTCAACTAAAAATACGTTACTTTTTACTAAAATTAAAAAAACTTCGCACCAAAAATCAAAGAATATCTTGCTTGAAAATTCCTTCAATATTTGAGAAACTCTTTTGTCTATGATTTTTCTTAAGGAATGATGGTTATGGGAATTTTTGCAAAAAGCGTCGATTATTTCAAAAATCGGCTTGGAAAAACGCGAAATAAGATAAACTCTTCGCTTTCTAAAATTATTGCCTTAGGCAGAAACATCGACGACGACCTGCTCGATGAGCTTGAGGAGACTCTTATTACCGATGATATAGGTGTTGAAACTACCGAGAAACTCGTTGAGCAGCTAAGAACCGCCTATAAGGAAAGAAAAATTAAAAACACAGATGATATCATCCCCTTCCTCAAAGAGCATATCAAAAACTACTGGCCGGAACGCGATAGAAAACTACACTCCGCAAAATCAGGACCCACTGTCATCCTCGTTGCAGGCGTCAACGGCTCAGGAAAAACCACGAGTATCGCAAAACTCGCATACATACTGAATCAAAACAAAAAAAAAGTTATAGTCGCTGCCTGTGATACCTTCAGGGCTGCTGCCGTCGAACAACTCACAATCTGGGCACAGAGAATCGGCTCACAAATCATAAAACACAAAAGCGGCTCCGACCCCGCCGCCGTCGCCTTTGATGCCTGTCAGGCCGCTATCGCAAGAAATGCTGACTACCTCATACTCGATACCGCAGGAAGATTGCATACGCAAAAAGACCTTATGAAACAGCTAACAAAAATTCATGACGTCGTTGCTAAAAAAATACCAGACGCTCCAAATGAAGTCATTCTTGTTCTCGATGCCACAACAGGGCAGAATGCTGTAGTGCAGGCAAAAATGTTTACTCAGGCAATTAACGTTACCGGAATATTTCTTGCAAAACTCGATGGAACAGCGAGAGGAGGAATTGTTATCGCTATAAAAGACCAGCTTGACATCCCGGTAAAGTTCGTCGGTCTCGGCGAAAAACCCGAAGACATCGCTGAGTTCGACCCACAAACCTTTGTTGAAGCATTATTTAATTAAGCATTCAAAGAAATACATCCAAAAAACTCAAACAAATGTGTGTATCTCTTTTAAATCGGACCAATACAAACCCGCCCCACTTATGTGATTAAAATAAGAATGGAAGCTCTATGGATTTCGACTTACTGGCTTTGCTCCTGCTGCTGTTCGACAATTTGCTGAAATAATTGTTCCATCATCGATTTTCGCTGGCCGCCTTTACCCGTTGTGGTTAGAGAAGACTTGCTGCGCAGTAACGAACGACTGTTCCAGCCTCGCAATGGCTCCCGCTTCGCCTTCTCAGAAATAAGAATCTCATTGTATGTCAGACGTGCATCATTTGCCCAGTAAATAGATGTCACCGGCATATGTTTTATCTCTGTTCCGTCATAACTGTAAAGCATATCGTAATAACCCTGCCTGAGATTTTGACCTCCTACCCATTCATTTACCGGAACAATATCTACTAAAACAGTTCCTGTATCGTAATCAATCTGCTCAGGTATCTTAATCTCCTCTTTCTTGCCTTCTTTGCTCGATGTTTCTGTCTTAGCAACTTTTCCTATTTTTTCTCCTGGCTTCATTGACTTGAAAACTTTGCTGTACCAGTAACCCAGAACTAATTTGGAAACTTTTATATCTACGCTATTCGTAGCTTCTTGAACGCTAAGCGGAAAGAAGTACATCCGGCCGGGGATACTTATGGGCTTAGTAACTTTCGCAAAGCTATCCCATAATATAACATCATCATTGTATGATTCGTAATCTTTCTCAAATTGACCAGTCCCCGCCAGCGGATTAAATACACCTAAACGTATCTGATAGCGGTAAGTTTTCTTCGGCTCTACTGTGTCATCGAAAGCCCATAACAATAACGGCTCACTCATCTCGGAAAGTTTGCTGTTTTGAGTGAGCAATTGCTTCTTAAAGTCATTCTCGATATCTTGAATATTCGGTTTCTTTGGCTGATTTGTCTGTGTCGTGCCCGTCGCTTGCTGACCGGAGCCAGGTGTATTACTGCGGAATCTACCACCTTGTGTGGTGCGTGCGCCTCTGCCTGCTGCACCACCCTGGCCAAATAAGCTGCCAAGAGCTGACCCACCCGTAACTCCTCGACCCTTTGTCCTTGTTCTGCCCATCCCTCCCATTCGGTTTTGTCGATTAAGTTCATCGTCCTTTTTCTTTTTCTCGGCCTCTTTAAGCCGGTCCTCACGCTCTATGTCTTTACGATATTGCTCATACTTGCCGTGGAGACTTGGAGGATACCATTCTTGTTTTGGTGATGCAATTTTGTAAGGTTCCGGCTGTAACAAGTTCTTCATTACACTGAAGGAATTATATTGCAGCAAACGAACTGTCACACCTCCGTTCGGAAGATTATCCACTTTTTCTACAATCTTAAACAGGTCTTTATGCGCTTCGATTTGTGCTCGGGGGACATGTTCCCACTCACCCCAACGACCGTCATCGGAAAGCTCTTGCCTTTGCAAATCAACTGCAGCGAATATCGGCTCTGCAAGACAAGGGTCTCGCCATTCTAAACGAACATCGCTGCCGGCATAAACTCGCTTGAAATCCTGATAAAGCTTTGATACATCGAGTTTGGCTTCAACTGTTACAACATCGATATCATTGGGCTCATGCTTGGCTTTGCGGTAAGAGTTTCGGACACTAACCTTTTCGGTGGGCACGTAAGCTACAAACCTGATGCGTTCTGCTGAAACATCTTGGAGCTCTTCTATAGACGGTACCGCATATTTCCGGTTGGATTTACGTATGTCTTTCTTTACCAAAGGGGGGATAGGCAATGTGATTTTACTGCTTAAATTACCTATCGGCGAACTGAATTGCGCAAGAAAGCTGTCATACTGCGGGATATATTCCGCCCTCGGCTCAGAAGCACGGCCAAGTTTAATCTTAAGTTCATCGGCTTGTTTTTGTATATAGCTGTCAAGTTCACCTGGGGTGAATTTCTTGCCATCATAAGCCACGTAATTCGGACTTATAACCACTTTGCTAAGTAGAAGCCAAAGGCATACTATTCCGACTATAACCAAAATTATCTTCTCTATATGCTGTTCCAGAAAGTCAAGACCTTTAATTTTCATCTTTTCTTCCCCATCTATTAAAATTATCTTTGAATATTAAATTACTCAAACTGTCGGCCATTATGATTTAGAAGCTACTGGATTTTTTCCCTTCTTCCTGCTCTTTCTTAACAGATTCCGGCTTGATTGACTCATAACCTTTCTTGTCAAATACATATTCGCAAACCAGGTTCAATACAACCACCGCATCTTCTCCATAACGATACAGCTTATGTTCTTGTGTCTTAAGGTCCACCGGTTCTATTCTCGTTGTTAATATTGTTATCTGATTGTGTTTGAGATGTTGAACGGGTTTTGTGCCATCGAAACCTCTGAATGTGTGGTCTTTAGAACTGCAGAGCTCCTTCATAAAGGAGGAAACCCCTTCACTGCTGACTACTACTGATACGTTAAAATGAACAATATCTATCTCTGTATTTGAAAATCTGCCTGTGCAGGGAATTTCAAGGCCATTGAACAAACTCGAAACATAATACGGGCTGCCTTTTTCACCCTTCTTGCTCCTGGAAGATGAAATATTCTCAGTGCTAAAACGAGTATACATAAGCCGTTTTACAGGAGATGTAAAAACACTGGTAGAACCTTCGTTCAACGAAGCTATGGTATCGACTACATCCTCGATTATCCAATAGCCCACTTGCCAGTGCCAGCAGTCTTTAACTGCTTTGGGAATACCTTCGTATTTATAATTCTCCCAGTATTTATAACCGGCAAATAGTGAAGGTGTGGCATAGAGAGAAATTGACTGGGCATTCTCTCGGCAAAGAACGCCTTCTATCTCGGATTTAGTAGTGGAAGAACTTTGCCTCGTTGCACTCATACTCCTTCGCATCTCTGCTTGAGTCGGACAATCTCGAGCGTTCAGACTGGAAACAAAACCCTCAATCAATTGACGATACTTTTGAGCAAACTCCTGGAAAATTAGTCTTGATGTCTCCTGTGGCTTGGGAAAGATATTATAACTTAAAAGCTCTCGTTCAGAAGTCTGATTGACTAATGAAACTATCTGTTTGGCGTCTTCTTCGTAAGCTTGTTGATACTGAAGCTCCTTTTTCCACTGCTCTTTTGGAGGAGCCGTCTTGATAAGGGAGTCAATCTGCCTGCCTTTAGATATGCTGTCCTGTTTAATCGCTGAACCAAGTTTATTACTTATAAGTTGAGTGGGGATAAAAATAACTATCCCGACTACTGCAATTATTATTGGTACCACCAGCGATGCGTAACTTTTAAGAAAACTGAGTTTCCCAAGATTTTCTTTTAGTTTAGCGGCCATATCTAACTCACAAATATAATTCTTCTCTCAACTTAATTCTTTACAAAATAAAGAATAACCTGAAACCTTTTATTATTAATCACTCCCGCCAAATGCCGGAGAGGGTTCCTCCCAAACAAATTTCATATCTAATGCAAACCAGTGGTCATTGACCTGGTAAACAACATTGCCGGAGTTGTCCAGAACCTGTTTACCATTCGAGTCAAGCTCAGCAACTTTACTGATGATTTCTTTGGTCATCGGGTCAATCAACACTCGCTCCTCAGCGCTATTGTTATTCTTGTCTTTGGTTACCCTGGTATCCTCAATCCCAATCCCTTTTGGCATTTGATCAACGATGTCTATCTCTTTCGGCTGTTTTAAGTCAAATTGTTTCATATCGTCCTTTTTGTAGAGCTTAAAGGGACTGTTAGCATCCATAACTTCATCAAGATTCATCAATCTTGTAATAAATCCCCATTTACCCCGGTCGTCGCCTACTCCCGCAGGGTCCATTAACTCAAGCGGTTTCCTATAAGGAGTATAACCTGCAATGCTTACCACAAAGCCAGGTTGCATTATGGCTTCCGTTGATTTGGCGCCTTTTTTTCCTCTTGCAGTTGATTTAATTACTCCATACGCGCTTTTTTTGCTTTTTCCACTCGCTTGTTGCATTAACAATTTCAATGCCTCCGCCATCCCGCTTCTCCTTTTACCCTTTTGCTCCCGCTTGCCTCCTGATACAAAATCCGTTGAACCAAATGACGCCGCATCAATATCGTCCGCAAAACGAACTGCCATACTCGTTACGAACATCTGCTTTCGGTCCTTGCGGGGAGTCCTCAATATCGTATTTATATCGGTTTTAGCAAAAGCTTGATAAAGCTCTTTCTGACCCGGGTTGTTCTCAGCGTTTGGAAGGGCTGAAAGAATCGTTTGATACATAGTCGGTACCACTTCGCGATACCGAAGGGATTTTTCAGCTTCTGCTATCAGCGACTGCGATTTAGGACTTTTACTCTTTTCACTCTGTAGTTTATTCTCTGCTGTATTGGCAGTCTGAATAACATTTTTTATCTGGGACCTGATGTTTGAATTAGTTTCGTATTTCATCCTGTCAAAAAACGTCCTTGCAAAAGCCAACACTGATACCACCAAAAGAAGACAGGCCGCTACGGTAAAATATTTCGACTTGCGAACCCATTCCATAGAGCGGGATATGTTCTGAGGCAGAAGATTACTCTCTATCTTCCCCAACCCCAGACTTTGTAAAGCAAGGCCATATACCACTCCAAAGTCACTTACATGCTCGTGAAACTTCGCCTCTGAAACTTCTGAGCCAATCCCTAACTTCTTGAATGTATCCGGCTTCTCTACGGGAACGTTAAGCGTCTGTTGAAGATACTTAAGCAATCCTCGCATCTTGGTTCCGCCGCCAAACGCAATTGCCTTCACAAATTTAGTCTTTGCATTAGACCTGCTGTAAAAATTCAGCGACCGCTGTATCTCAGAACCTAAATCCGTAAACACCGGTTTCATCGCCTGATAAATCTGTCGGGCATATTTACTCATAGGTGCTGTACGCTTAAGCTTCTCTGCTTTGGCGAATTTGAGCTTAAAGCCTTCCGCTATCGCCTCGGTGAAATTATTACCTCCCATAGGAATGCTTCTCTGCCATACTGAGGATTCTGTGCAGACGACTAAATCTGTATTGTCAGCACCAATATCAAGAACGATGATGCCGTTCTGCTCGGATTTTTTCAAAATCTCTGAATATTCGTATGAAACAAAGTTATACAACGCCATCGGTGTCATCTGAACATAGCTCGGCTGGATACCCTCGCCGCCGAAGTAATTTAAAAGTGAATCAACCTCTTCGTTCTTGATTGCAAATATACCAACTATGTTTTCGCCTTTCTCTGTTTCTCCCATCAACTGCCAGTCCCACTGGATATCGTTAATATCAAATGGTATCTGTTGAGCCGCTTCAAACTTTACTATTTCGGGAATCCGTTTCTTCTCCACCGGTGGCAGATTTACAAACCGGGCAAAACTGTTCTGGCTTGCCACCGATATAATGAGTTCGTCTTTGCCTATCTCGTTTTGAGTAACAAACTGACGCAGACTCAAGGCAATCAGCTCATCTTTTTCAGTCTTCTCAACGCTGCTGGTAAGTATCTTGCCGTGTTGAATATTATCAAACCCGATTACTTCCAACGTGCCGGTTTCGATACTGAGATGTAATGCCTTTAGACCGTTATTTCCTAAATCTAATGCCCAGATTCTGCCGGTTTTAGAAGCCATAATTTACCTCATTTTCAGACTTAAAGTTATTGGTCTTGTCAAAACTTCACAACAAATATAAATTATAACATATTATGAACGCTTTTGCCATAAACACACTTGGCTGCAAAGTCAACCAGTATGAAAGCCAGCAGATTCGAGAACTGCTCGAACAGATGGGTCTGACTATGGTGCTGACTGCTGACAGCCCTGATTTTGTAATTATAAATACCTGCTGTGTAACCAGGTCTGCTTCTGCCAAGTCTCGACAATACATCCGAAAAGCTCAGAAGCTGAACCCTGAAGCCGAGATTATCATCTGCGGCTGCTTGGCGACAGCCCAACTTGATGAACTAAATGACATAGACGGCAAAGTTCATCTGATTGATAACCGTCGACACCTTGCAGGTCGGTTAAAAAAGATAATAAAAAATAAAATTACCAACCAAAAAACACATACTTATCAAACACATCAACCAAAGGATATTAAAACAGAAATCCCTTCTAAAATCAAGTGTAAAAACGACTTGGACGGAATTTGTGAGCTTCCTTTATTAACTTGTTTTAAAGGGCATACCAGGGCATTCGTAAAAATCCAGGATGGCTGTGACGCATATTGCAGCTATTGTATCATACCCAAAACACGACCGGTTGTTCACAGTATATCGGCTGAAAAGGTGCTCCGGCAGGTAAAAAATTTAGTTAATGCGGGGCATAAGGAAATTGTCGTAACCGGTGTGTTTTTAGGGGCTTACGGGCAGGATACCACAATCCGTAAGAGATGGAGCGATGGTAGAAACGCTAAGCTGGCAGAGCTTTTGGATAAGATGGCAGCGATAGCGGGTTTAGCACGCATTCGGCTAAGCTCGCTGGAGCCGGCAGATGTAACAGAGCGGCTGATTGATACATTTTGCAGGCATCGTAACATTATGCCGCATCTGCACTTATCGCTTCAGTCCGGTTCGGATGCGATTTTGAAAAAGATGCGCAGGCAGTATGATATAAGCGAATTCAAAGAGAAGATTGATTTGATAAAATCCCGGCTGGACAGGCCTGCAATAACGACGGATATTATTGTCGGATTTCCAGGTGAGAGAGAGGAGGATTTTCAGCAGACGGCGGCATTGGCGAAGGAAGTCGGGTTTGCGAAGATGCATATATTCAGCTTTTCGCCGAGAGAAGGAACGTCCGCAGCGAAGATGCAAGATGCTGTTACAAATAGAGTTATAAAAAGTCGGTCGGCGATGCTGCATAATTTAGGTAACCAGTTAGGCAGGGATTTCAGGGAACAGTTTATCGGGGAAACGGATGCGGTTTTGCTTGAAAACGGCAGAGGACGGATTTGCGGACGGAGTAAGCGGTATTTTATGGTTTCTGTCGAGGGAGACGGTTTTCAGTGTGAAAAAAACGCATTGGTTGAGGTAAAGCTGGTTAAAAACACTCCGGATGGGGCTGTTGGAGAGTTTATTCGAAGGATAGATTAGCCGATTGGAGTTGTCGGGGTTCATACCTTTTTGATGGTTGACTTTAAAGCTTTTTGGACACCTGGTGGGGTGGGAAAATGGTCAAAATTATCAATCAAATGCGCAAGTGTTAAAATAGGTAAGGCAAAAAGTTGTAAAAAATTGTAAAAAATCGCAGAAAATCGCAGAAAATCGTAAAAAGTGGTCGAAAATCCGCACTTTTTAGCAAGTCAAGTGAAGCACGCTTGCGCAAATGATAGCGCTCTGCTGAAGGTGGAGAAATACGAAATGCTAATTTCTAAACCCTAAGGAAATTCAAATATCTAAATCTTAATGTTCAAAATATTTTGGCACGAAGATTTTGGTTTCGCCGAAGGCGAATCTTTGATATTGTGTGGGGCGCGTGTTTGCGATAGCAAGCAGAAAGTGGAACATTTGAACAGGAGAACAGTTGAAAGAGGTAAAAGTCAAGAAAAAAGAGGACAGATGACGGAATATGAAAAGTTGAGGGCGTTCTAAATTCTTAATGGATTTTATATATCAAAAATAATTTATTGTATAATCAAAAAAACTGTAGCAAATTGGGGCTTAAAGAAGGTGTGGTGCGGAGTTTTAAAGGCCGCTCTTTTGCTGAATTAAGACAGGCAATTGTTAAAATGGTGCGGTAAAATGGAGATATGAACTATGGATAAATCTGATTCGCTCGAAGAGCTATTTGAATACGCGATTGACAGAGAAATCGACGCCAACCAGTTTTACCTGGCTTTGGCTGAGCGTGTTGACAATGCGGAAATGCGTAAGGTTTTTGAGGATTTGGCCGAGGAAGAACTGGAACACAAGGCCAAGCTGGAATTGGAACTTATGAAGTTAGGCAAAACCACAGTGATAAAAGTACCCCCAGCCAGTCCTCAAAGAGATTACATCATATCAGACGGTAAGTCGCTGCTGGATATGGACTACAAAGATATGCTATTGATGGCGATAGAAAAAGAAGAGGCGTCATTCAGGACTTATGTCAATTTAGCGCCAAGAGCTTATGACTCTGAGACCCGCGAAGTACTACTGTCACTGGCCCAAGAGGAAGTCAGGCACAAACTGAGGTTTCAGATGGAATATGATATGATAATGAAGCATCAATGAGTAAGTACGAAGGTAATTCTTTGAGACGGATTAAGACTGATTGACGCGAAATAACACAATTTTAATTTTGCCACTAAGGCAGAAAGACGTGAATATATCTCGAAAGGTAATAGTGCCTATCATAAGACCTCATGTAAAACATTGGGATAAATTTTTGTGCGGTGCCCTGGACGGTGTGTTGTGGGCCATAATAATATCAATCCTCCGAAGGCGGACGCAAGCGAATGTGGAATCGGAGACGGTCTGGATGATTGGCAGGGGTTTATAATAGAAAAATTTTTATACTAATCGGCTTGCATTGATACAGTGCGCGATATAAAATCAAGCATCGTTCAGCGGTTAATCGGAACGTTAAAATATGCACTAACTTTATTATCTAAAAGGAGGAACAAAAATGATGTGGAAAAAACCCTCAATTACAAGAGCAGTTCTGGTATGTTCGCTTTTCGTGTTTGCAGTTTTTTTGGCCGACTGTCAGGCGAAAAAAGTCTATGAGGCAAACTGGCGTTCACTAAAGCAGCACCAGACGCCGCAATGGCTAAAAGACGGCAAATTCGGGATATATACCCACTGGGGTCCTTATTGCGTGCCGGCTTTCGGCGGAAATGCGACGTGGTATTCACATAATATGTACTTTAATAAAAACTCAGAGGCATATAAGCATCAGGTAAAAACATACGGCCCGTTAGAAAAGTTCGGTTATAAAGATTTTATTCCGATGTTCAAAGCGGAGAAATTTGACGCCGACGAGTGGGCCAAGCTTTTCAAGAAAGCAGGCGCTAAATTTGCAGGCCCTGTGGCAGAACATCACGACGGTTTTGCGATGTGGGATACCAAATATTCGAAGTGGAATGCCGCTAATATGGGTCCAAAGAGGGACGTTGTCGGGGAGCTGGAAAAGGCCATCAAGGGGCAGGGGATGAAGTTTGTCACCGCATTCCACCATGCAGAGAACTGGTGGTTCTTTCCCGTATGGGACAAGCGATATGATTGCGGCGACCCGAAATATTCCGGCCTTTATGGTCCCATCCACAAAGAAGGTGAATTGCCCTCCAAAGAATACCTCGACGAATGGTACGGTAAAATTATCGAAGTCATCGATAAATATGAGCCGGACCTTATCTGGTATGATTTCGCATTAGGTCAAATGAAGGAGAATTTGCGGAAGGAATTTATGGCTTACTACTACAACAAAGCCGAAGAGCTGGGCAAAGGAGTTGTGGTAACATATAAAGACCACGACTTCCCGCCGGGCACCGGCGTCCGGGACCTCGAGCTCGGCAAGATGGCTGATTTAACTTATTATAACTGGATAACAGATTCCTCCGTTGACGACCAGGGTGCGTGGGGATATGTCAAAACCGCAGGCTACAAATCCGTCAATGAGCTGGTGGATAACCTCGTGGATAGGGTAAGCAAAAACGGCTTCCTTCTGCTGAACGTCGGACCGAAATCCGACGGGACAATCCCGGAAGAAGCCAGGAAGCGCCTTTTAGGTATGGGAAAATGGCTCGATGTGAACGGCGAGTCGATTTACGGGACAACCGCCTGGATGTATTACGGCGAAGGACCTACAAAAATGAAAAGAGGCGGTGGATTCACCGAAGAAGCCCGAAAGGAATATACTCCGGAAGATATTAGATTTACCGTAAAAGACAATGTCATCTATGCAACCTGCCTGGGCTGGCCTGAAGAGGAAGTCGTTATCGAAAGTTTCGTCGAGAATGAAAATTCCATCGTCTATCCGGATGAAATCAAATCAGTTGAAATGCTTGGCGTCGATGGTCAGCTTGATTGGGAAATGACAGACGAAGGACTGGTCATCCAGAGGCCTCCGGAAAGCAAAAAACCCTGCGAGCACGCTTTTGTCTTCAAGATTATCCGTAAAAAATAGAGTTTTCCGACGGTAACTTTAACGAATAAAGAAGCTCCGGCGTAAAAACCGGAGCTTTTTTTATTCGAACCCTCTTGCTTTTTATGAGTTTCAGTGTATCAGGTTTTCACCCGTGAAGGGCAAATTTCCAGTTACTTTTTTGACAATTCGAAGTCCATCGGCTCGTCGCTTTTCATACGTATCCAGATTACAAGCTCCGGTTTGCCTGTTGTATCGAAAACAACACCCTGCTCAAAATCAGAGCCGTTTTCCATTTCCCTGCCGTTTATTTCCAATCGAGCTTTTACGTCTCTGCCCGGCCAGTTTTTAATTTCAAAAGCGGGGTGATAAATCGGGGAATCTTCACTTCCGTTTAATTCAAATGAAAAGCTGTTCTTTTCAGGCTCAATTTGATATGACCGTTCCTCTGGGTTATAACCTTTGTTCTTAGCACCCGTTACCTTAATAAGCTTTGGCGGATTATTCCAGGATTTGGCAAGGGACATAAGCTCTTTGGCTTTTTTGTTTGTCAATCCAACCATCAAATAATCTTCTGTGGGGTTTCCCCAAACCAAAGATGAATGCGCCGCCCGGTCATTTGCCTCCGCACTTCGTCCGTCCGATGCCATCTGATTAGCTGGATAATGATTAGCCCAGTGAAAAGCGGAATAATCCCGGCGGACAAGAGGAGGAACAAAAGTTTCGACTGTCGAGCCCGGTGGATAAATATAAAACGGCTTATATTCGGATTTCATATTCACCATTGTAACACAAGCCGGTTTCGGCTCGCCGGGATAGGGATAATGATAGCTCCAGTCAAATACAATTTTGTTACCTTCTTCGTCAATTACTGTAAACGCTTTGAGGTCAATATTATCTTCCGGTTTCGTACCCGGTTCGCTGTAAAACATCGTCTCCTGCCAGCCGCCTTCACCACGGGCTACGTAACGAATACCCACACCATCAGGATAAAAAGTCCAGTACTCATCCGCCCACGGCCCGTTGTCATCATCGTAAGGGAACTTATATCGCACGTCTACTTCAGCATAGCGCCAGTGAACAACAGCCCGTGCATCCGTATTTTCGATAATCCGAACGTGACTGTGCCGACACTGCTTGTCGGACATATGTTCACAACAGCCGCGGGCCTCATCTTCACCCCATACCTCACAGCTCTGGTCACCACACCATTTACCATTATCAGTTACAAATCCAATCCCGTATCTAAGCCCCCGCCAGAAGGCAAATCGTGCGGGGCTATTCTCGAATTTGACCAGCACATCCGGATGCTCGCTTACCCGCCACATATTATCCCACGTCTCATAGTAGTCCAGCTTGCAATATTCCGCCCCGAAGTTATCCGCTTTATTACCGTTTGGATTGGCGGGAAAGTGCCTTTCATCCATATCCGGATTCATACGCACATGCTCGCTCGGTTTATATAATTCATACGATTCTTTAATTTGCTCCCAGCTTAACGGCTCATCGTAGATTTTCACTTCATCAATTAAACCGTCGAAGCCGAAAATTGCCGGATACGTCCACTGACGGTGGGCATTTGTCGCTCGCATTTTCTCGTTATTCAGACCAATGATTACATCTTTTTCATCCGCCATTCGGATTTTCTCTTCATCAACGTCCGGAGCAATCTCGCGTTTAGTCCTGTTGCAGCTTATAAGCTCGCCATCGAGGTAAATACAAAGCAAGCCGTCTTCCGTGTCGAACGTCCCAGCTACATGTCTCCACTGAAAACGTTCGAGTTTGTTCTTACTTATAACTTTCTCCCAGATATTCCCCACTTTGGCCATAAAACCGATGTGACCTGCATCATCAATTCCAAGATAATAACCCCTTTTGCCCCAACTGCTTTGATGTACGATAGGCGACCATTGCCAGGAATATGCCCCTATCGCAATCCAGGCTTCAACGGTAAAACCGTCACTTACCTGCGGTGCTTGTGACGCAGACAATCTAACCGAGGAAAAATAACCATCGAATCCTAAAGCTGTCCCCGAAACGCCTTTTTTCCATAAGCACTTATGTCCGGATATTTCACATTCCGTGCCTCCGATTGTTTCTTGGGTTAAATCCTTCTGTTGGTAATCGCGGCCAGTCATCCCTTCATTAAACTTCCACCATACCGCCGGCCGGCCAAGGACACCGTGTATTATTTTATTCCCTTCTATTGCCACCGCCGGGGCCTTTGTCAAATGGGGCTGCTTGAAGGATATCTCTTCGATGCCGTCTTCGCTCATCCGCAGAACCTGCCTTGCCAGATTCGCCGGGTCTTGCCAGCTATTAATCTTCTCCGTCCCTTTCCTGATTGTTCGTATCACCTTGCCCGAAGGATATATCCTGAAATACTCATCAACAAAGCTATCCCAGCCAAGCTTCGTAAAGTCGGGGACATAACGCCAGTGAACCATGACCTGCTCCGCTGTATTTTTGATTAACCTGACATGCGAATAGCGGTTAATCTTATCCGGGCAAATCTTCGTGCCATCGCCTTTGCGTTCAATTATCTCATCGAAATACCATTTTCCTTTATTTGTCTGCAAATAGGGCAGAAAGCTTGATTCCCGACAAAACGTAACTTTCCCCCCGTCTGAAAGATGAACTACGATATCAGCATACTTGCCGAAGCTGTCCTTGTGCTGCTCACCAATATCAACTTTAGTATAATAGGCATAAAACTCATCCTCGGCCGCCCCGCTTACATTACTGTTTAAAGATACTACTGTTACGACCAAAACCGCAAATAAAAACCGCATAAATTTTACCGTCCTCAACTTTCTAATTATTTTCTTTCCTCTCGTTTTTTGTTATCGCAAATTTCGTATTTGAGTTTGACCGCATTTTTACCCAGATGATTTTTTTCAGCCTGCCGTCGGTATCCCTTACAACCCCCTGCCTGAAATTTTCCCCTGGTTTAATAGTTTTGCCGTTAATTTTCAAATCGGCTTTGCTTTTACCGCCCCAGTTTTTGATGACAAAACAGGGATTAAAAACCGGAGTGTTCTCCGCTGCTTCCAGCTTAAATGACATCTGCGGTTTGCCAAATTCCAGAACGTATGCCCTCTGTTCCTTTTTATAACCGCTGCTTAAACATCCCTTGGGACCGGTTAATTTCGGCGCTTCATTCCACGACCTCGACAAGTTCACAAGCTCCTCAATCCCCAGCTTAGTCATACCTTCCAGTTTCAGCTTTACTCCATAAGGCGCTAACGTATTGGTCCTTTTCTCGTAAAACGGGAAATCGAGATGGGACAGGGCCGTATGTCCCACCCGGGTATTATCAAAGCGTTTTCTGCCATCGTTTTTTATTAATGCCACAGGCCAGTGATTCCACGCCAGAAAATCCCCATGTCCGGCTTTGCCTCCGCTCGACGTCCATCTCTGCGTTAATTCCCTGATAATAATGAACGGGTCGTATTCATCTACATAGTTTACCTTTTGCACACTGATATTATTCGGTGCGTCAATCTGGAAATCTCCCTGTTTGCCCCAGTCGTATTCCTTGTATTCGCCCTTTGTATTTGCCATTGTCAAAGTGGTTTTTCTTTGGACGATGTTTTCCGGTCCCCTGCCCGGCCCGTAAAGCACCAGGGTCTCCTGCCATTCACGATAACCATCAAAGGTTTTATCGGAAAAGTCACTCCACAGGACCATCTTCACCGCCGCAACGCCGTCAGGATAAATATAATAATACCAGTCAGCCCATTCTCCCCAGCCGGTTTTGGAATTCTTATATCCGATATTATGGAAAATATCTATCAAGGGATATCGCCAGTGCACCAATACACGGGCATCGGTGTTCTCGAGTATTCTGACGTGGTTGTGGTAATTAACCGTATCAGACATCGGCTCCTTACAGGGTTTGTCTTCTATACAGAATATCTCGCAAAACTCATTGGAATACCAATTGTTATTTTCAGAAACTATCATCGGGATATATCCGGCACCGTGCCAGAATATGAATTGCGTAGGGAGTCCGTTGAAATCGACCACGATATCGGCATCCTTACCGAGCCGGAACATATTGTCCCAGGCCTCGTGATAAGAAAGGTTTGTGTACTTTGCACCGAACCGGTTTTGTTTTGCCGATGCCGGAAGCACCCTCCTGGGCAGAGCAGGGTTTGTCACCTGCCTGCCTGGCGGCTCGTAATTTTTAAAGGAGCGTTTTAACAGTCCCGGACTCAAGGCCTTATCATATATTTTCACCTCGTCAATAAGACCGTCAAACGAATACGGACTTTGAAAAGCCATTCGCTCCAGATATTTTGCTGCTCTCGGCCTGCCTTTGCCGATTCTCACCGGCTCGGCCGCAGTTTCTACGTCAGAGAACAATTCGCTTTGCTCGGCAATGATTTTTGAAGCAATCTGCTCACCGTTCAGGTAAAGAGCTATTCTGCCCGTCGCTTTATCATAAGTCCCCGCCGTATGATACCACCGCCGGGGTGCAAGCTTCTGCTCAGAGAGAAGCTCATTCCATTGATAGCCGGCACTTACCTTAAAAGCTATATGGCCGTCTGCATCCATACCCAGGAAATATCCTTTTTCGTCTCCCTGCTGAACAATGGGACACCAGTTCCAGGGATAAGCGCCCACGGCAATCCAGGCCTCGAGCGTCAAGCCGGTCCGCAAATCCGGCGATTTGGATAAAGGCAGATTCACCTCTGTATTATAACCGTCAAATTGTATGGCGGTTCCTGAAACACCTTTTCTCCAAAGTGTTTTCGGGCCGGGTATGTCGCTGAGATGACCTGTAATGCTTTCCTTTGTCCTGTCACCGAGGCCCTCATCAAATCGCCAGTATCGCACCGGCTCGGCAACCAGCATCTCCTTTACGGCGCTGCCCTTGACGCTCTCCGCTTTAACCGTAGAGCTTGGGTATTTAGTCTCTACACTCTTTATGCCGTCCGGACTGAGAGTAAATATCTGCGTTACCTTATTCATCGGGTCCTGCCAGTCGCTTATTTTTTCCGTTGCCTTTTTAACTTCCCGGGTGACTTTCCGTTCGGGCGTGATTGTGTAGTATTCGTCAACGAAATTAACCTGTTTAACGCCCCGATTCGGATTGCCCTGCTTAAAGTCGGAAAGATAGCGCCAGTGAACCTCCACCTGTTTGTCGGTATTTTTTATAATTCGGACATAGGAATAGGCATTTACTTTATCAGGCCTTTCTTCAGTGCCGTCTCCGGTGCGCGGAACTATTTGCTCTACATACCACTTGTCTTTCTTGGTCTTCCAATACGGCAGATAGCTCGAACCACGCTGGAATACGAATCGCTCTTCATCATTAAAATGCACCACGATGTCGGCATAATCCCCTGTTCGGGAGTATTTCTCAAAGTCCTGGCCGGCATCGAGCTTCGTATAGTATGCATAAAAATCGGCCCCGTCGTCCGCTGCTTTTGCAGCCATCAGGCCGCAGCCGAGTAATACAGCGAAGAGTAAGCAGGCACTTTTGGTAACTCCAATATTTCTTTGAATGCCGGACATCATAAACCCTTTCATTCTCTTACAGTCTGGATTTCAGTTTCCTTCTGCGTTTCAAACTCAAATCGGATAACCGGCTTTCCAGCTCCACTGGTGTATCTTACAATACCCCGCCCCTGCCGGAAATCCTTGCCGGATTCTACCATTTTCCCGCCAATTTGCAAATATACTTTTCCTGCACTGCTTTTGGCCTTGATTACCTTCTCAGGAATGGTATGATTACGATGTTTTGAATTGGTTCAGAGGAAAAAACGGAGTATTTATGCAAGCACATACCCAAAACCAGCTATTTTATGAAGCGATTGCGGTGCGCTTATTTCTGACTTAAGAGAACCACTACAATTTTCCTGAGGAGGTAGAGTGGTGAGAAATGTAAGAAGAACAATTTGTGTGATGGTAATCGGTATGTGTTTGAGCAATTCGCCGGCAGCGATTGCTGATTGTCCATCGGCTGACGTTACCGGCGATTGTTTTGTAGATTTCGAGGATTTCGCACTAATAGCAAATCAGTGGCTTACCGGTGATTCCAATATCCCGGATGATATGGCATATATACCGGACGGAGGGTTTGAAATGGGAGACCATTTTGCAGAAGGCGATGATGAAGAACTGCCCCTCCACGCTGTATTGCTTGATTCGTTCTTTATGAGCAAATACGAGATAACCAACCAGCAGTATTGTGATTATCTCAATTCAGCGTTGGGCAGCGGCTCAATTTACCTATCCAGTAACGTGGTGTGCGGCACCGGGAACAATCAAGACTATTGCGATACATCAGCAAGCAGTTCTTACAGTCAAATCGTTTACAGCGGAGGTGTTTTCGCTGTTGGTACCAAAGGCGGCCGTGATATGTCAGATGACCCGATGGTGATGGTAAGCTGGTATGGTTCGGCTGCATATTGTAACTGGCGGAGCAGCGAGGAAGGATACGAGAGTTGCTATAATCTTTCGACCTGGACGTGCGATTTCTCGAAAAACGGTTACCGTTTAGCTACCGAGGCCGAATGGGAATACGCTGCACGCAGAGGTGAGCACAGTCCGTACTGCCGCTTTCCCTGGGGCGATACCATTTCGCATAGCCAGGCGAATTATTACGTTGCCCCCGACAGTTACTCGTACGATGTAAGCCCGACCAGTGGCTATCATCCGGATTGCAATGATGGGATTTCCCCCTATACGTCGCCTGTGGGTAGTTTCCAAACGAACGGCTACGGCCTGTACGATATGACAGGTAATGTCCGGGAATGGTGCAATGACTGGTATGACTCAGAGTATTATGGTGCAAGCCCTTATGATAATCCGCAGGGCCCTGCTGGCAGCGGTAGCTATCGTGTTCTTCGCAGCGGCAGCTGGGACGACGCTGCGAACAACTGCCGGGTAGCGAATCGCAATCACTACTGCCCCAATAGCCAGTACAACAACATCGGGTTTCGTGTTGTCCTGAACTCGAATTAACCATTTGTACTTTGTTCCCCGGTGTATGCGCAGTGCCTGAAACAGTTATGCAGCGGCCTACTCGGAACATAATGTTCTTGACTACCTCCTCAGGAATGGTATAACTGCATCGGTTTTGAATTGGTTCATAGAAAGAAAACAGAAGTGTTTTTTGTTGGATTAGTTGAATTGGACAAATAAACAGGAAGGAGAATTAATAATGAAAGTAAAGTCGCTGTGCTTGAGTATTATATTAGCCGCCCTTGGGCTTCTATGGCAGGGTTGTGCAAATATTGAGACCTCTAACCTCTATGAAGGGTCCCTTAATCCTTACGCGAACGAAACTAAGCAGGAGCATAATGCGCGGATGAAATGGTGGCGTGAGGCGAGGTTCGGGATGTTTATCCACTGGGGAGTATATTCTGTTCCGGCTGGGACGTATAAAGGCAAGCAAATCGACAGTATCGGCGAGTGGATAATGTACAACGGCGAGATACCTGTGGCTGAGTACAAGAAGTATGCCAAGCGATTCAATCCCGTAAAATACAATCCTGACTTATGGGTGCGACTTGCCAAAGAGGCAGGTATGAAGTATATCGTCATTACCTCAAAGCATCATGACGGCTTCGCTTTGTTTGATTCCAAGGCGACGGACTGGGGCGTTGTTGATGCTACGCCTTACGGCAAGGACCTTTTGAAACCATTGGCTAAGGCGTGTAAGAAATACGGTATAAAACTCGGGTTCTATTACTCGCAGGCCCAGGACTGGTGTCATCCGGGCGGTGCGGCAATGGAAAAGAAACAGTGGGACCCGGCGCAGGCAGGAGATATGGATGAGTATATCCGCAATATTGCGGCACCACAGGTGCGTGAGATTCTTACAAATTATGGGCACATTGCCGTTCTATGGTGGGACACACCCTGCGATATGAACAAGGAACGAGCAGATATGCTGCTGCCGCTACTCAAGCTGCAGCCGGGAATTATCATCAACAACCGGCTTTGTGAAGACGTTTATCAAGGAGATTTCAGGACGCCGGAACAGGATATCCCTGCGACGGGGCTTGACAGTGACTGGGAAACGTGTATGACGATGAACGAGACCTGGGGATATAAGAGCTATGACAATGAATGGAAGAGCAGCAAAATGCTCATACGCAACCTGATTGACATTGCGAGCAAAGGCGGCAACTACCTCCTGAATGTCGGGCCTACTTCTGAAGGAGAAATTCCCGGACCAAGTATCGAACGTCTCAAGGCGATAGGTAAGTGGATGAAGGCCAACGGCGAGGCGATTTACGCTACTACGGCAAGCCCGTTCGTAAAACTTAGCTGGGGGCGCTGCACGAAGAAAATCGGCAAAGAGGGCGCCACGCTCTATCTGCATATATTCGACTGGCCTGTTGACGGTAAGCTGACAGTGCCCGGACTTCGAAACCGAATAAAAAAGGCCAGACTGCTTGAAGGCGGAAAAGAACTCCGTGCCGGCAATACCGCCGAAGGTGTCGTGATAAATGTTCCAAAGCAAGCCCCCAATGCAATTGCGTCAGTCATCGTTCTGGACGTGAAAGGAAAGCTGAACGTTGAATAGGTATTGCCCGCTGCTGATGAAAATGACCTTTATCCTGGTATTAAGTCAGTGACTTTAAGAGGTTGCCGTTTTGATGATTTGGGGGATGAGTATTTGCCAACGCCTGCTGATATTGAATCAGTATCAGATAGCTGAACCAGAACAACAGCTTACTCCAGTAAACACAGATTTGTCGGGGCAGGATGTCTGCTTGAAGGACATTTCAGGGAAGCAGCCAATTCAAACGTCAAGTTAAGTATTTGTTTGTGGATTAACAATTTGGCTTGTTTCAGCGTTTTTTGTAGCTGCGAATCCTTACTATGTGTTAAGATTAGCAAATAGCTGCAGTCGTTTCAAAAACAAAAACTGCAGGAGCTTGAGAGCGAAGCAACTGCTGAACAAACCCCGGCTAACTTGAAATGATTGAAAAAATATATGAATAATTTACCCGAAGAACAATGTGCCGTCCAGCTTATCGGGCGGGACAAGTTGGTCTTGAATCAATCCAAAGCGGTTTTGAAGCCGGGCCCTTACCAGCTCCTTTGCAAGGTGGAAGCTGCGGGGCTGTGTTTTTCCGACCTTAAACTTCTCAAGCAATTCTCTTCTCACGTGCGCAAAGGGAGGATTATCTCAGGTATCGAGCCGGACGTTCTCAAAACAATTCCCAGTTATGTTCCCGACGATGCGCCTGCAGTGCCGGGTCATGAAACGGTGGTTCGTATTGCAACGGTTGGTTCCGAGGCCAGGGGTTTCCATCCCGGCGAGCGTTTCCTTGTCCAGACTGATTATCGCTGGCTTCCTACCAAAGGGTCCAACGCTTCTTTCGGCTACGATTTCGAAGGCGGTCTCCAGGAATATGTGCTGATGGATTTGCGTGTCATTACATCCCCCCGGGGAGAGACGATGCTGATACCCGTCAGTGACAAACTCAGCGCATCATCCATTGCGCTGGTTGAGCCGTGGGCCTGTGTCGAAGATGCCTATGCCTGCAAAGAACGTAAAAGAATCAAAAGCGACGGCAAGACGCTGATTGTCACAGATGTGAAGGTTGACGAAAATATGCTTGCGGATTTCTTCGAACGCTTCGGCGGTGCAAGACGAATTATATGGGTCGGCAATTCCTCCGCTCCGTCAAATATTGGTATCTCTGTCAGAACGAAGCAAAATCTATCCGAAGTAAGCGAGACCGATTTCGATGACGTCATTTATTTTGGTTCCGACATAAAAACTGTTGAATTTTTATTTGAAAAAACCGGAGCGGGAGGACTTTTTAATATTGTTCTTTGCGGCGGACAATTCGGCAGGCAGGTCAGAATTCCTGTCGGGCAGGTCCACTACGGCAGCATCAGGATTATCGGCAATGATGGAATGAATCCTGCTGAATCGATGTCAACCATTCCGGAAACCGGACAAATTCGCAGAGGCGATATCATCAATGTTATCGGCGCCGCCGGACCTATGGGCACAATGCATGTGATACGAAACATCTGCCAGGGCATCGAAGGGGTTCGTATTTTTGCATCAGACTTAGATGATGACCGCCTGAGAATATTAACTCGCAAAGCATCGCCGGTCGCTGAACAACAGAATGTTTCCTTAACGGTTTATAATGCGGCAAAAGAAGGTTCGCTGGACCATTTCAATTACACTGTACTAATGGCGCCCAGAGCGGAGTTTGTTGCCGAATCGGTAACAAGTTCAGCAAAGGACGGTATCATCAACATCTTTGCAGGAATACCCGCAAATGTTTACGCTGAAATAGACCTCGATGCCTATATAAAAAAGCGTTTGTATTTCATCGGGACAAGCGGCTCGGTTCTCGAAGATATGAAAACGGTTCTGTCGCAGGTAGAATCGGGAAAGTTGGATACTAATCTTTCGGTTGCCGCCGTTTGTGGGCTTGATGGAGTAGCCAGCGGCATCCGTGCCGTTGAAAACAGGACAGTAGCCGGTAAAATAATAGCGTATCCGGCCTGTAAAGGATTAGGACTTCTCAGCCTGGAAAATCTGAAGCAAAAACTGCCGAAGGTTGCTGAAAAACTGAACAACGGAATCTGGTGCAGACAAGCGGAACAGGAACTCCTGAGAACTTACAATAAAAGGCAAAGGGGAGAATAAATATAAGTAATTCGAAAGAAAAAACCGACCAATTTCGTAACGGGCACTGCGATGATTTAGCCGGACAGACTGCGACTATTAGCGGCACCGGCAGATATAGAACAAAAAGACGCAATAAAAACACAGCATCGCATCCAAAAAGAGCTGTGCAATATTCACCTTCGGTTCGGGAAGTCCGCTCAAGGAAAAAACCGGTTGTAAGTAACCGGTTTTACCGAACTTTTAAAAATAGCGGGGGCAGGATTCGAACCTGCGACCTCCGGGTTATGGGCCCGACGAGCTACCAAACTGCTCTACCCCGCGGTCAATCCACCTTTGGCGGAAAACAATAATATAACAACATGATAATAAAAAGGAAGTGATTTCTCAAGAAAAGATTCACAAATTAGCTTTTATTTTGTCAGCTATTTTTTCAGCTTTCCCTTTTTCATATTCATAAGACGGCCAATTCGCAAAAAGCTTGTCTTCGCTATGTCGTGGTATTATATGGAAATGAACGTGATTGACAAGCTGGCCTGCGACTCTGCCGTTATTGCATAAAACATTATATCCCTGGGCATTTGTCGCTTCCGTCACGGCTTTAGCGATTTTGCCGAGATGTGAAGCAATTTTAGCTAACAGCTCAGGGGGGCAATCGTGAATTTTCTCGAAATGCTTTTTCGAAATCACCAAGGTATGCCCGTCACTTATAGGCCCGATATCCAGGAAGGCAAGAACATCATCATCCTCATAAAGCTTCGCAACAGGGATTCGGCCTGTCACCATCTTACAGAAAACGCACTCATTCTCAGCCATCAGGATATCCTTTTAAGGTTTACTTATCTTCCGACTTCTCTTGCTTATCTTCTTTGTCAGAATCTTTTTCTTCGACGGCTTCTTCCTGTTGATTATCATCTTCCTGCGTTTGTTTTTTATCTTCCTCTTTTGAATCCCCGGATTTATCTGCCAGTGATTCCTGTTCTTGTTCGGTCGCTACTTCCGCCTCCGGCACGTCTTGCGCTTCTACAGTTTCATTTGTGTCTTTGGTTTCATCGGCTTTTTGTTTTTTGGTTTTTTCTTTGCCCGCTTTTTCCTGCTTTCCGATAAGCTGGAACAGGACAATACTTCCATTATCGCCCAATCGTTTAAGAGATAATCGGATTATCCTGGTATATCCGCCAGGCCTGTCAAGATAACGAGGACCTATGTCGCTAAACAACTTTCCGATTACAGTGCCCTTTTTTACAGGTTTGTTGTCTTCATCCTCTATTATAGCCCTGTCGCCTAACAAAGCAATGGCTCGCCGTCTTGCCGCCAACGTACCTTTTTTCGCCAGGGTAATCATTTTTTCAGCAAACGGCTTTGCGTCTTTCGCTTTTTCAATAGTCGTAGAGACAGTTTCATGCTCGAAAAGTGAAGAGACCAGATTTCGCCTCATAGCCAATCTGTGTTTACCTGTTCTACTTAGTCTTCTTCCTGCAACTCTATGCCGCATTTTTTAGAAATCCTTATAATCAAAAACTATATTGGTTATTATAAAGTAATTATCCAAACAATCAGGCCTCTACATCGGTCATTCCAAGCGAGAGACCTAAGCTGTCAAGCTTTTTCCTAATCTCAGTCAGAGAAGTTTTCCCGAAGCTTCTGACTTTTAACAGGTCCGCCTCGGTCATTTTCGCCAATTCTCCGATGGTTTGCACATTAGCAGATTCAAGACAGTTACTGGACCTTACGGAGAACTCCAATTCCTGTATTGGAGTATTGAGTTTCTGCATCAGCTCTTCATCGACTTGTTCTTCTTCTTGTTCTTCTTCAACTATCTGCTCAGCAACTGTTTCCTGTCCAAGCTCAAAGTATTGCACGAAAGGATTGGTATGCTTTCGCAGGATTTTAGAAGCTTCCACCAGTGCCATTTCCGGTGTTATAGTCCCATTAGTCCATATTTCCAGAATCAACTTGTCGTAATTGGTTTTCTGTCCAACCCGTGTTTCTTCGGTGTTATAACGAACTCTGGTTACGGGAGAGAATACGGTATCAAGCATAATTCTCCCGAGCTCCTGGTCAGTTTTATCCGCTTCAGCTTCTCTGCCAGAGGCGGGGATATATCCTCGACCATTCTCAACTACCATTTCCATACTGAAATCAACATCATCAGTTAAAGTGGCCAATACGTGTTCTTTATCAATTATTTCAATACCCAGCTCAGCCTCGATATCGCTGGCGGTTATAATACCGGCCTTGTTTGCAGATACATTCATCATTTTCGGGCCTTGCTCGTGAAGACGAATGACCAGACTTTTGACGTTTAAAATAATTTCGGTAACGTCTTCCATCACACCGTCTATGGAGGTAAATTCATGGTCTACACCGGCTATTTTGATTGAGGAGACGGCACTGCCTTCCAAAGAAGAAAGCAATACTCGCCTAAGACTATTACCGATAGTAGTGCCAAAACCTCTTTCGAAAGGTTCGATAAAGAATCGAGAATACTTATCGGTTGAAATTTCAGTATCCTTTTTGACACTTCTCGGCAATTCCAAACCACGCCATGTTACTCGCATATAGGCCTCCTATAAATGCCGACCATTATTATTTCCGTAAAAACAAAATTCAACATATCGTTACAAGCTATCTTGAACAGAACTCGACTATTAACTGTTCTTCAACAGGTATCTGAACATCTTCTCGTTCCGGCAAAGCAACAATGGAAGCTTTTGGTTCCTGTCGGTCTAATTGCAGCCAATTCTGGGTAGTAAAATTTGGGTTGCTTTCCAATTGTTCTTTCACCTTTTTCCGGCTTTTTTCAGAATCTTTTACAGCAATTTTATCACCTACATCTACCGTATAACTTGGCACACTTACTTTCCGACCATTGATATGAATATGGCCGTGTGAAATTAGCTGCCTGGCAGCTTTTCGCGAAGGAACAAAATTCAACTTGTAAATAACATTATCCAAACGTCTTTCGAGCAATTCTAAAAGTTTTTCGCCGGTATTTCCCCTTTGACGTTTTGCCCTTTGGAAATACCGCATAAACTGACTATCTAAAAGCCCGTAATATCTTTTCACTTTTTGCTTTTCGCGAAGCCGTTCGGTGTACTCGGTCGCCCTGCGTCTTCTCCAACCATGCATACCCGGAGGCCGATTCCGCTGCTTTTTCTCTATAGGGCACTTAGCAGTTTCACACCTGGCGCCCTTCAGCATCAGTTTTATACCTTCACGACGACAACGCCTGCAAGATGGACCTAAATAACGTCCCATAGGTTTTTATCACTCCCAAATAAGCTATACTCTTCTTCTTTTTTTCGGCCTGCACCCATTATGCGGTATTGGTGTAACATCTTCAATCGAAGCGATTCTCAAGCCCACGCCCTGCAGAGCAGAGATAGCGGATTCGCGTCCGGGCCCAGGTCCTTTAACTTTTATCTCAACTTCATTGACGCCAAATTTCTTAGCAGCCAAGGCAGCTTTTCGAGCGGCTTGCTGAGCCGCAAAAGGCGTGCTTTTTCTTGAACCTTTGAATCCAACTGTTCCCGCAGAATCGAAACAAATCATATCTCCATCGGGGTCAGTAATGGCAATCAAGGTATTGTTAAAAGTTGCTTTTATGTGAACAACCGCTTTTGCAACATTCTTCCTGAATTTTCTTTTTGACTTTTTTGCCATTTTTTCAGCATGACCTCGAATAACACAATTTTCATTAAATAATTTACTATCTTGTCTCTTTGATACCTCTCTTGCCGGCTACTGTTTTTCTTGGACCTTTGCGAGTACGAGCATTAGTTTGCGTTCGCTGCCCTCGAACAGGCAGTCCTTTTCTGTGACGAATGCCTCTATAACATTTTATATCTCGTAAAC
This sequence comes from Phycisphaerae bacterium, assembly GCA_030604525.1. Classification (GTDB taxonomy): domain Bacteria; phylum Planctomycetota; class Phycisphaerae; order Sedimentisphaerales; family Anaerobacaceae; genus JAUVVQ01. The sequence goes on from JAUVVQ010000008.1 coordinate 36,593, forward strand.
GGGAAATATTTTGCGTAATTTGTCTCCTGAGCTGGCCTCCGACAATATAACCCTCATCGATTATTCTCGCTATACGACTAAGCTCGTCCTCTGTAAGTTTGTTAGCTTTCGTTCCCGGTTCGATACGAACCTGCTTCAAAATCTGAGAAGACGCATATTTACCTATGCCGTAAATATGGGTTAAAGCTATCCATATTGATTTGCCATCCGGAATATCCACGCCTGCAATACGGGGCATATTTATTTCCTTTCTTTTCTTATCTACGGCAAGGCGAAATTAACCTTGTCGCTGTTTATGTCTGGGGTTCGTGCAAATAACCCTTACGACACCTTTTCGACGAATAATTTTACAATCTTCACAAATACGCTTTACAGAACTTCTTACTTTCATCTTATCAACTACCCTTCTTGTAACAATCACCGTCGAGAAAAGACGGCAGTCATTAATTTCTTAATACTATCCTTCCCCTATTCAAATCATAAGGAGACATTTCTACAACCACTGTATCTCCCGGTAAAATACGAATGAAATGCATCCGCATTTTGCCGGAAACATGAGCCATAACTTTATGCCCATTTTGCAGCTCAACTCGAAAGACTGCATTCGGCAATGCTTCAATAACTTCAGCTTCCAATCTTATTGCGTCTTTTTTTGCCATTTACTCTATCTTTTATTTCCCGGACTTCAGAGCAAAAAGTATCATATAGTCAGCACTTTAGAACCGTTTTCCACAATAGCAATTGTATGCTCAAAATGTGCAGAGCACTTTTTATCTTTAGTTACCACGGTCCAGCCGTCTTTAAGCGTTTTTACCTTATAGCTTCCTTCAGTAATCATAGGTTCAACGGCAATAACCATACCTTCCGTCAAAATTATATCATCATTCAACAAGTCATCGCTTACGAAGTTAGGCACCTTCGGTTCTTCGTGCATCTCTGTTCCGATGCCATGTCCGACAAAATCCCTTACGACTGAGAACCCGGCCGATTCGGCTCTCTTCTGCATTTTTCCTGCTATCGTGCTCCATTTAACAGAAGGCGCCGACTCTTTTACGGCGATATCAAGAATCTCTTTCGTAACCTCAATAAGTTTTTGCTTATGAGGCGGAATTTCTCCGATTCCAAAGGTTACGGCAGCGTCTGCACAATACCCATTCAGTTTAATGACAAAATCGATACTTATGATATCACCTTCCCTGAGAATAACATCCTTAGATGGTATCCCGTGGACAACCTGCTCATTCAACGAGGTACAAATAACGCCGGGAAACGGTATATCAGCATAAGGGCTTTTAACGCCTTTGGAAGGAGCGGTGGCTCCTGCCTCAGCCGTCATTTCTGAAGCTATCTCGTTCAGCTTTCCGGTACTTACTCCCGGCTCAGCCGCTTTTTGCAATTGTGAAAGAACACCGGCTAAAACAACACCTGCTTTTCGCATTAACTCAATTTCTCTTAGACTGCGAAGCGTTATAGCCATTAAAATTATATATCCTGGATTTTATACTTTATCAAATGTGTTTAATTGCTCAAAAATCAAACTGGTTATCTCGTCAACATTACCTTCAGCAACGATGTCACAAATATTACCATTTTCTCTATAGTAATCCGCCACCGGCTCGGTTTGCTGATGATAAGTTTTTAATCTTGTGGCAACCACTTCTGCGGCGTCATCCGGCCTTTGGACAAGCTCCGCACCGTCTTTATCACATTTTCCTTCAACTTTAGGTTTCAGGTTCTTAACGTGATAAACAGCACCGCATTTTGGGCAACTCCTTCTGCCGGTCATTCTTTCCATCACCAACCGGTCATCTATTTTAAGGTTCAGGACGATATCTATTTGTTTGTTTTTAGAGACCAGCGAATTATCTAATTGGCTGGCCTGGTTAACTGTTCTGGGAAAACCATCTAAAACAAATCCTGACTCACCAGTTTCCTCGACGGCGTCTGCCATCATTGCAACTATTACCTCGTCAGGCACCAAGCCGCCCGAATCCATATAACTTTCTGCTTTTTTGCCCAATTCTGTTTCTTTTGCCCTTTCGTTTCTCAATATATCTCCGCTGGATAAATGCAGAACACCGTATCTTTCTACAATTCTTTTGCACTGTGTCCCTTTCCCGGCACCTGGCGCACCTAATAAAACCATTCTCATCATCGGTTCGCTCCTTTAATTCTGCCCGCACTCGAGAAACCATCATAACTTCTCATAATAAGGTTAGCTTCGATCTTCTGAACCAGGTCCAGGGAAACAGAGACAACAATCAATAAGCCGGTGCCGCCCAAGAAAGCCGTTACTCTCCAGTCAATACCCAATAACAGTGAAGATACTGTTGGCACAACGGCGATTATTGCTAAAAAGGACGCCCCAAAATAAGTTATTCTTGTCATCACGGTTTCGAGGTAATCAGCGGTTCTTTTCCCAGGTCTCAACCCGGGGACAAAGGCGCCTGAGTCTCTAAGATTTTTGGCCATCTCCTTCGGCTGAAACTGAATTGTTGTCCAGAAATAAGCAAACAGGAAAATCAATAACATATACACGAAATTATAAGTAAAAGCTCGCGGCATTAACGCCTCTTGAAAAGTATTCAAAGACCAGGAGTTTTGCAGAGACGGTATTTTTCGTATTTGTGCAATAAGAATTGGTGGGAAAATCATAAAGCTCGAAGCGAAAATTATCGGCATCACGCCTCCATGATTTACTCGCAGCGGCAAATAATGTCTTTGCCCACCGTAAACTCTCCGACCTCTGGTTAGCTTTGCCTGCTGTATTGGTATTCTTCTCTGTCCCTGCGTTATCAATATAGCGCCTGCGACAACGAAGATAAAAGAAGCTATCAAGAACAGGATTTTTGCCGGCCCTATGGCGTCAGGCGGAGCGGCAAGACTCAAGTCAACCCGCTGGATAAGCATTCTAATCGCCCAGGGCATACGAGAGACGATACCCGCCATAATTATCAAGCTTATACCGTTACCTATACCATATTCATCAATCTGCTCTCCAAGCCACATCAGAAAGATAGTCCCTGCCGTCATACCAAAGACGCCCATAATTACAGCTTGCGTCCCCATGCCGACATAAGTATAGCTTCCGAGGACTTTCATAATCATCAAAGCTTGAATAACACATATAGGCACTGTTAAATATCTGGTATATTCCTGGATTTTCTTATAGCCCGTTCTGCCTTCCTGCCGCAGTTTTTTCAAGGCGGGTATAACTTCCCCCAGCAGCATTAAGATAATCGAGGCGGTAATATACGGCATAATTCCAAGCCCGAACAGACTGCTTTTGCTCAGGGTTCCGCCGGTAAATATCTGCATATATTCGGCAGCCCTTCCAAGAGGACTGGTCGTATCTCTTGTTTCCACAGACGCCTCTATCTTATCCTGGTCAAAGCAGGGAACAGGAATATGAAAACCAACCCTGTATATTAACAGCAAGGCAACCGTGAAAATGACTTTGTTGCGCAAGTCCGAGATTTTAAATATATTAATTACTGATCCAAGCATATTCCGAACCCATATTAAATATCAATTACCGGCTTAATTTACATAGTTAAAACAATTAATCTTATATTACCTGAACCGTTCCGTCCGAGGCCTCAATTTTTTGTTTGGCAGCTTTGCTGAATTTGTGTGCCTTGACCTTCAGGTTTTTTGTTATATCTCCGTTACCAAGGACTTTAACTTTAGTTCTCATGCCTGGAATTAAGCCGGCTTCAGATAACTGCACCAAACCAATGTCCTGGCCGTTATCAAACCTTTCCAGCTGCGATACATTGACAATGCTGTAACGCGTCGCAAAATTATAATTGTTAAAACCCCTTTTCGGCAATCTTCTGAACAAAGGCATCTGTCCGCCTTCAAATAATGAGTTTTTAGTAGCACCGGCTCTACTGCCGCTTCCCTTATGCCCTCGTCCACTGGTCTTACCTCTGCCGGTACCACGTCCCCTGCCGGAACGCCTTCTTGATTTATTCCTGCCTGCTATAGAAGTTATTTCGTGACTTAACATTTAAATCATTCCACCTTACTATTGCTTTGTAACAACTTCAATATTTACTCCCCTAAGGGATTCAACCTCTTCTTTATCACGCAACTTCAACAAACCATTAAGCACTGCTTTAACAACGCTTTTAGGAGAAGTATTGTTATAAACTTTTGTAAGTACATCCTGGATGCCCGCTAATTCAAGGACCGCTCTGGCGCTGGAGCCGGCAATAACTCCCGTACCAGGACTGGCAGGGACAAGTACTACCCTGGTAGCTTCGAATCTGCCAATAACTTCGTGCGGTATCGTTCTTCCAGCTAAAGTTACTCTTTGTAAAGATTTTTTCCCCTCTTTGACACCTTTTTCCACTGCAAGAGGAACTTCGTTTGCTTTACCGTAACCTATGCCGACATTTCCTGAACGGTCACCTACGACTACCAAGGCGGCAAAACTAAACTTCCTGCCACCTTTTAAAACCTTCGAAGACCGGTATATCTTGACAACCGACTCTTCCAAGAGCTTTTCTGCCTGACCACCTATTGTAACAGCTTCTTTAGCCAATTTTATCCTCCGGATTTTATCTCTTTAAAAAACCAATCCAGCTTTTCTTGCTGAGTCCGCAAGAGCTTTTACTTTCCCGTGATACTTATATCTGTTCCTGTCAAACCGAACACATTTAATGCCGACCTGAAGAGCTTGCTTTGCGATTGCCTTACCTATTATTCCAGCAGTTTCCTTATTATTGCCTTTAGGTAATTTATCACGCAAACCCTTTGTTCTTGTGTTCGTTGAGACTAAAGTTGCTCCTGCGACATCATCTATAATTTGTGCATAAATATGTCTGTTAGACCGGAATACCGAGAATCTTGGTCTGTCCGGCGTTCCCAGAACTTTTTTCCTAACGTGATATTTACGTCTTAATGCTCTTTTAGCGTTTCTTTGTTTTCCCATAATGAAATCCTGCTTATGCCACACCACCTGAAGTAAAGGCCTTGCCGACTTTTCGTCTTACATACTCGTCAAAATAACGGATACCTTTGCCTTTATATGGTTCCGGCGGCCTTACTTTCCTAATAACCGAGGCAAACTGACCGACAGCTTGTTTATCCATTCCTGAAATAGAGAACGCTGCGGGGACGTCGTTTCCGCGAGCATTCTCTGTCTTGATATTCACTTTTATACCTTTTGGAATTTCCATCTTCACTAAATGTGAGAAACCAATCTGCAAAACCAATTGTCCGTCTTGTTCTTTGACATTATAGCCCGTCCCGTATATTTGCAATTTCTTTTCGAAACCTTTACTAACACCGGCTATCATATTAGCAATCAGCGCCCGCATTGTCCCGTGCAGTTGTCTGTTTTTGCGAACTTGAGGTTTTTCGTTGATAATACGGATTTGATTTCCATCCCCTTCAACCTGTACTTTTATTTCCGGATGACAATCCATCTGTAAATCACCGAGCGGGCCTAAGACTTTAACCCTGCTTCCGCTAAGCTCTACTTTTACATCCTTTGGGATATCTATCAGTTTTTTTCCGATACGACTCATCAACTCACCGTACAAAGAATTTCGCCACCTGTTTTATTTTCCCGACACTTTCTACCGCTCATCACACCTTGACTTGTTGTAACGATATTTATTCCAAGCCCCGCTAAAACGTGAGGCAAATCGTCGACCGAGGAATAAACTCTACGTCCCGGCTTACTTATCCTTTTAATGCTATTGATAACAGGTTTGCCCTCAGGGTCATATTTCAATTTTATTCTGAGTATCCCCTGGTTATTATCATCGATACGGTCGTAATCCATTACAAACCCTTCTTCTTTCAAAACAGAAGCAATCCCCTCACATATATTAGAGGCCTTGATGTTAACCTGCTCTTTATTTGTCCGAACAGCGTTACGTACTCTTGTCAACATATCAGCTATTGGGTCGTTTAGACTCATAATTTTATATCTCTTTTTCTATCACCTATACAATTTTAACATTAACCGCCAGCTACCAGCTTGCCTTTTTTACTCCGGGAATTTTCCCTTCATTTGCCAATGTTCTAAAACAGATTCTACAAATTTTAAACTTTTGATAGACAGCTCTGGACCTTCCGCAAAGTTCGCATCGGGTATTCTGTCTAACCCTGAATTTCTGCTTTTTTCTGGTTTTATTTTCTTGCGCTTTTGTTGTCATTCATACGCTCCAAATCAAACTTTTTTTCGCAGCTAATACATAAAATCAATCGTTATCTTTTGTTAATCCCTTAAAAGGCATTCCGAACAGAGAAAGCATTGCCCTTGCTTCATCATTTGTCGCTGCTGTTGTAACAAAACAGATATCCATCCCCTGCTGAAACTCAACTTTAGCAGGATTAATCTCTGGAAAAACACTTTGCTCTGTCAATCCCATAGTATAATTGCCTCTGCCGTCGAAACTTTTGGGGTTTAATCCTCGAAAGTCCCTGACTCTCGGAATCGCAAGGTTTATGAGTCTGTCCATAAACTCATACATTCTGTCTCCGCGTAGAGTTACTTTCAGCCCGATTTTATCACCTTCACGAAGCTTAAAGTTAGAAACACTTTTCCTGGCTTTGCAAACAGCAGGCATCAGTCCGGTAATCATCATCAGGTCATTTTTCGCCGCCTCCAGGTATTTCTTATCTTCCGTCGCCCTGCCGACACCCATAGAGACAACGACTTTTTTCATACCCGGGACAGCCATACGATTTTTATAACCAAATTCCTTGGTTAATTGTTCAATTATTTGTGATTTATATAAGTCTTTTAAACGAATCATATTAATTCTCGTTATCTTTATCCTTCAAGCAATCCGGATACTATTTAAGCCGGCTATTTCGCCCTTCTGATAGTTCCAATTTCTGTTCCATCCGCAGCGACTCTTTTTTTGCTTCCATCTTTTTCTATCTTATAACGTACACGCGTTTCTCGGGAGCTCTTGGGATTTATTGGCAGGACATTACTAATATCCATAGGTTGTTCAATGTCAATTCGTCCTCCCTGCGGATTTTTTGTTGACGGACGAACGTGCTTTTTCACCACATTACGGCCCTGCACAACAACTTTTCCTTTTTTCGGATACACGTGTAATACTTTACCGGTGGCGCCTTTATGAACACCAGCTATAATCTTAACCATATCACCTGTTTTCACATGCAAAGCCATTGTTTCACCTTTTTTCCAGACAAGAATAAATTGCAACTATTTTCTAAACAACCTCACTTGCCAGGGAAATAATTTTCATAAAGTTTTTTTCACGCAGCTCACGTGCCACGGCCCCAAAAATCCTTGTTCCAATCGGATTCCCATCATCATCAATCATTACTGCAGCATTGCTGTCAAACCTGACATAACTACCATCAGGTCTTTTGACGGGGCTTTTAGTGCGAATAATAACACATTTATGAACTTTTTTATCATCCAACTGACAACTCGGCAGAGCTTTTTTTATAGCCACAACAATAATATCACCAACAGCAGCAACCGGTCGAGTTAATTTACCTCTCGAACCGCTTCTATTGAGAACCTTAACGCAAAGGACTGACTTAACGCCTGAGTTATCAGCAACATTTAATCTCGTTTCCTGTTGAATCATTTTTATCTCGAAATTATTTCAAGTAACCCTTTTTACTTTTAAAGCGCTTTTTCCAAGACTTTTATAAGCCGCCAGCTCTTCGTCTTGCTATAAGGACGGCAGGGTGAAATCACAACTACATCACCAACCTTTGCCTGGTTCTGTTCATCATGAACCGCAAATGTACTCCTACGCCGCACATACTTTCCATACTTCGGGTGTTTTACCTTATAATCCATCGCAACTCTGAGACTTTTCTCGCCGCTGCAGCTTATCACTTTACCAGTTTGCGTTTTCAATATTTGTTCACTCATTTTTTACTTCCTTTTATTCCTCGAAGCTGCGGGAAGAATTTTATTTCTTTTCACGTATTATCGTTTTGATTCTGGCAATTTCCCGCCTGGCGTTTTTTAAGGCCTTCGAGTTTTCCAGCTTTTCCGTAACCGCCTGGGCGCCTAAATCAAACAGATGCGTTTTCAGCTCTTCAAACTTCACTTCCAATTCATCCAAACTCATCTCACGATACTGATGCGCCTTCATCCAAACTTTTCCTTATCAAATTGAATGTCTTCGTTTAACAAACCTGCATTTTACAGGCATTTTATGAGCGACTCTAAGAAGGGCCTGTTTTGCAATATGTTCTTCAACTCCGCCTATTTCAACCATAATCGTCCCGGGTCTTACAGATGCCACCCAGGATTCAGTTTCTCCTTTGCCTTTACCCATTCTTGTCTCCAGCGGCTTTGAGCTAACGGGCTTAGAAGGAAATATTCTAAGATATACTTTACCCTCACGATGTAAAAAATGAGTTGCAGAGACTCGAGATGCCTCAATATTCTTAGCGGATATCCATCCCTTTTCCAGAGATTGCAAACCATAGTCGCCGAAGGCAACGAAGTTATTCCGGCTGGCGTTGCCTTTTATTTTGCCGCGCTGGCTCTTGCGATATTTTACTCTTTTCGGCATTAATGGCATTGTTCAAGTCCTTGTATCTAAAAAACTCAATAACCCTTAACGATGCTGGATTATCTTACGAATTATTTACTATTGGCTCTTCTTTGGTTCAGTCTTATCAGGTTCTTTTTTGCTGTCATCCTTTTTGGGTATTCTATGTTTACCCTTAACTGCCGGGTTTGTTTTTTTAGTCCTCCGACTCATTACCGGCCGTCTCTTTACAATAACGGGTTTTTGTTCTTCTCCGTATTTACCTTTGTATATCCATACTTTAACTCCTATCGTGCCGTATGTCGTTTTTGAGACCGCAAGAGCATAATCAACATTAGCATCTAAAGTCTGCAGCGGAACACTACCCCGCTTTTGAGTTTCTTTACGTGCCATTTCCGCCCCGCCTAAACGACCTGAGCAGGTGATTTTCACTCCTTGCGCGCCTGCATTCATACAAGATTCGCACTGCTGCTTCATTGTTCGCCTAAAAGAAGCCCGTTTTGCAAGCTGCTCGGCAATGGCTTCAGCGACTATATTAGCGTTTAGCTCAGGTTCCTTAATCTCAACAACATTCACACTTACTTTGCTGCCGGTCAGAACTTCCAATTCCTGACGCAATATATCGACTTCTCCACCTCTCGGCCCTATGACAATGCCGGGCCTGCCGCTGTGCAAAGTTACTTTTACCTCGTTACGTGTTCTGACAATCTCAGTCTTCGCCACAGCCCCTTTAGGCATCCGGCGATTGCACTTTTCATCTACATATCGACGTATTTTCGCATCTTCGACAAGCAGGTCGCCGTAAGTCGCCTTGGGAGCAAACCAATGGCTCTGCCAGTCAAGTCTTATGCCTGTTCTAAAACCAATTGGTGATACTTTTTGACCCATAACCGGTATCTCTTATTTCTTAATTTTATCTTTGAATTTCCGCTACGGTAACATATATATGAGAGGCCTTCTTACGAATAGGATATGACTTGCCTCTATCTTTAGGAATCCATCGTTTGGTGCCTACACGTAATCCGGCATCTTCAACATACGCCTGGCTGACATAAAGATTATCAACATCCGCTTCCTGCTCATCAGCATCAGCAACCGCACATTTTAAAACCTTGTTCACCATTGGAGCAGCTCTTTTTCGAGTGAATTTCAAAACATCCATAGCATCCTGAATACGTCGTTCAACTATCAGCTCCGTCACCAGCCGGGCTTTCGACGGCGATATAGGTGCATAGCAATAGGAAGAATGCCAGGCCGTCAAATCATTCACATTAACATTCAAAGCAGTCGCTAAATTACGTATATCTTCTTTCCGGGGTTTAGGGTTGAACCGACCTTTTTCCCAATTCTTTATGGCCACAATCGCCTTTTTCCTGCTCAGTCCGCTTCTTACCAGGTGCTCGGCCAACTGACTGCCGCTAACATTCTGCTTTTTACAAAGCCGTGTTAATTTTTCCGGACTTAACATAAACTTACTTCCTCTACAAAGAGTTCTTTTAACCGGTTGCTCCCGCAACCTTTCTCGTTGAATGGCCTCTGAAGGTCCTTGTTGGTGAGAACTCACCAAGCTTATGGCCAACCATATCCTCTGTGACAAAAACCTTATGAAAGATTTTGCCGTTGTGAACCAAAAAAGTAAAACTAACGAATTCCGGTATTATAGTACACCTCCGTGACCAGGTTTTTATCGGCTCCTTAGAACCGGATTCAATCTGCTTTTGAACCTTACCAAATAACTTCTCGTCAATAAAAGGTCCTTTTTTAAGAGATCTTCCCATATCTATGCTCTCTCTACAATTTATATTATGCTATCTTTATTTACCGTTTCTTTTTGCGTCTTCGAATAATTCTTTTATCACTTATCTTTCGAGCACTTCTCGTTTTTCCACCCTTTGCCAGCACTCCGGTCGGCGAGCAGGGATGTCTTCCGCCATTTGAACGACCTTCCCCGCCGCCCATTGGATGGGAGGCGGGATTTTGTGCCTTTCCTCTTACGTGTGGACGACGACCTAAATGACGTTTCCGGCCTGCCTTGCCAAGCTTGATGTTTTGGTGTTCGGGATTACTTAACTGACCGACAGTAGCACGACACTCTTTTCTCAACATTCGCATCTCGCCGCTCGGCAAAATGATAGTTATCCAATTACCTTCCTTAGCCATAATTCTCGCCGCCCCGCCGGCGCCTCTGACCAGTTTCCCGCCCTGACCGGGAGTCATTTCGATATTGTAAATTTCAATCCCGTTAGGTATTCGTTCAAGCGGCATCGAATTACCAACCTTTGGCTCACAAGACGAGCCGCTTACAATTTTATCTCCCACCCCCAGCCCAACAGGCGCCAGAATATATCTCTTTTCGCCGTCAGCATAATTAACCAGGGCAATAAAACAATTTCTATTGGGGTCTCGTTCTATTGTTGCAACTTTCGCAGGGATATCTTCTTTATCTCGCTTAAAATCGATGACCCGATAGATTCTGCGCGCCCCGCCGCCTCGAAATCTCGAGGTGGTGACGCCGTGATGATTCCTTCCACCGGTCTTCTTTATCCGCTTGCAAAGCGATTTTTCAGGTGTAGTTCTCGTTATTTCGGAATACTGATTTACCGAGCTTCCCCGGCGTCCGGGTGTTGTCGGTCTATATTTCTTAATACCCATAAGATATATCTCTGAATTTACAAAACCTGTATTTTCAACTTAGAATAAATCAATATGATAATCCGACTGCAAATAAACGACCGCCTTTTTCCAGCTTGGCGTCACACCATAGTTTCTGCCTTTGCGTCGCCGTTTGCCTTTCCTGTTAGCCGTTCTGACTCGCTGCACTTTAACATTGTATATTTTCTCAATCGCCTGTTTAACCTCGGCCTTGTTGGCCCTGTGATGTACCTGAAAAGGATACGCTCCGGTTGCATTGGCAAAATGCATGCCCTTCTCAGTAATCAACGGTCGAATTATTACTTTATAATTTTCCATAACAAACGCTTTTAATTTTTGTCTGCTTTGCTTTTATTCAAAAAAGACAAAAAGGCCTCTTTTGTAAATATCATCTTCTTTCGCCTGCATATATCGAAAACATTCAGGTTATCCACGGGCATAATTTCCACTTTGGGAACGTTTCTGCTCGATTTATAAATGTTTTCATTATAATCGCTTATCGTTACCAAACAACCTCGGTCAACGCTCAAATTGCCAAGAACTTTTACAAAATCATGAGTTCGGGGTTTTTCGAAATTTAATTCATCCACCACGATAATATCATTACCCAAAAGCTTTGACAGGATTGCCGATTTAACAGCCAGCCGTTTTTGTTTTTTTGGCATTCGTTTTCTAAAACTTTTAGGCGACTTGGCAAAAGTAACTCCTCCGCCTACGCGCTTACCGGTTCGGCTATTACCGACTCTGGCGTTACCGGTGCCCTTCTGCCTGAAAAGTTTCCTTCCGGAGCCGGATTTCATACCCCTTCCCCGAGTTGCGGCAGTCCCGGCACGCTTGTTTGCATGATGCATAACAATCGCCTGCTTAAGCAGACTATATCTGACTGAGCCGCCGAAATCGCTCTCGGCTACCTTGAGCTTATCAACTTCCTGGCCTTCTCTATTGTAAACCGCTAAATCAATCATTTTTTAATATCCCGCCGTCAGGAAGACCTCTTAGAGCTTCGAATTACACAATAACCACTTGAAGCCCCCGGCACAGACCCTTTTACAACCAACAAATTATTCTCCTGTTCAACACTTATCAAGCGATGGTTTTTAGTTGTTACTTTCTCACAGCCCATATGTCCACCCATCTTTTTACCCTTTTTCGGGCCGGCTCCGTGACCTGCATTACTTGCGTGGCTGGCAATTGACCCGGGTGCACGGTGCTTTCGCTTCGTACCGTGCGTTTTAGGAAAACCACCGAAGCCATGTCTTTTCATAGGACCGGCAAAACCCTTGCCCTTGCTGGTACCGGTGACATCAACAAATTCCACCTCAGAAAAAATAGAGACATCCACTGAATCGCCTATCTTGTATTCCGCCTCTGCATCATCCGGAAGACGCATTTCTCTTACGAACTTCTTCGGAACGGACCTGGCTTTATCAGCGTGTCCGGATTCCGGCTTCTTTCTTCGTGAAGCTTTAACATCGTCAAACCCAAGCTGAACAGCATTATATCCATCGTTCTCGACAGTTTTAACCTGTGTAACGACACAAGGGCCTGCCTGAATAACTGTCACGGGCAGCAATTTCCCCGCTTCGTCATAGACCTGCGTTATTCCAACTTTTTTTCCCAATAACATTAGCATTTTTTCTTACCTTGCCGTCAATTTTTCAGATATTACTTATAAAATCAAAAAATTTAGACCTTTATTTTCACAAAAACCCCGGCCGGGACAACCAAACGATTCAAAACCTCAACCGTACGAGTATTTGCCTCGTGAATATCAATCAAACGTTTATGAGTTCTAAGCTCAAACTGCTCGCGAGACTTCTTATTAACGTGCGGACTTCTTAATACGGTATATCTTTCAATTCTCGTCGGAAGTGGTATCGGGCCGCTAACACGGGCATTGGTCTTGCGGGCATGCATTACTATTTCTTTCGCTGAAGCATCAAGCGCCCTATGGTCATACGCCTCCATCCGTATTCTAATTCTTTCACTCTCAACGGCCATAATTACCTTTCAGCTCGCCACTATCAATTCACTTCTTTAAAAAGGAAAAAAATATCCTTTCAACATACAGATTTCCTGTATTATCTATTCCAGCTTGTATAGTTTTGGCAGGAAGGGCACTTCTTTATTGCCCGGATTCTTTACTAAAAATCCTAAATTTCAAACAACAAATTCGCCTTCCTTAAAGATTTTAGGGCTAAAACAACATTTCAAGCAATTCTACCAAAAGTTGCAACATGCAAACCAGCTCAACATCAAAGTCTTCGAGCTTTTGCTAACCCTATTTCTTAACTAATGTTACCAATAACCCATCCCTGGCTATTTTTTCAGGATATGCCACAGCCCAACTCAGAAACGCAAAGCCATCCCTGGCGATGCTCGCTACGGCTAACAACAGAGAAAATAACACTTTACGTCAATTCTGTCAACAAATAGTTAAAAAAAAATAAAAAACACAAAAAAAAAAACAAACTTATCTAAACAATGAGCTTCTCTGCAACCTGTTTAGGTGCTTTTTCGTAGTTAAAAGGTTCCATTGTGAACGTTCCACGTCCTGCAGTAGCACTTCTTATTTCATTTGAGTAACCAAACATCTCTACAAGGGGCACTTTCGCATCGATTATCCGCATATTTCCATGGGGCATAGAATTAGTTATTAATCCTCTTTTACCCAACAAACCAGCCTGTATTGGCCCAAAATAGGCCTCCGGAACCAATATCTGAAGCTTCATTATTGGCTCAAGAAGCACAGGCCCTGCTTGTTTCAAGACAGTTTCGGCAGCTATGGCCGCCGCCTGCTCAAAAGCCAAATCGGAAGAATCTACCTGATGATAAGACCCATCGATTAAGGTGATTTTAACTCCAACAACAGGATACCCAGCCAAAATCCCGCTGCTTAAGGCATCTTTTGCACCCCTTTCCACACCTGAGACAAATACCCTTGGCACTTTATCTCCGCCCGCATTATTTTCAAATTCAATCTCACGCTTCCAGTGACCATCCTCAGTCAGCAGCGGCTCAACTTCCAACACTACATGTCCATACTGACCATGACCACCCGTCTGACGGACAAATTTCCCCTCCGCTTGAGCTTTTTTGGTGATGGCTTCTTTATAAGCTACCTTTGGTTTACCAACTCTGATTTTGAGCCCTTTTTCTTCATTCAGCTTATTTTGAATGACTTCCAAATGCAACTCACCCATGCCGCTGATTATGGTCTGTCCTGTCTCAGGGTCCACTTTGGTATCAAACGTCGGGTCCTCACGTTTTAAATTACTCAATGCTTCGGACAACTTTGCTCTATCGGTTGCGGTTTTAGGTTCAATCGACATACTGATAACCGTCTCGGGAAAAGAGATAGTCGGCAGCAAAACGGGCTGTTTCGTATCGCTAATGGTATCGCCGGTAAGAGTTTGCTTCAATCCTACCACAGCAACAATATCGCCGGCCTTTGCTATGTCCAGTATCTTTCGCTCGTTCGCATGCATTTCAAAAATTCTTGTGATATTTTCCCGTCGATTTCTATTGGCGTCTAAGACTCGGCTGCCGGACTTCAAGGTGCCTTGATAAATCCTGATGAAGCTTAAATCACCGTGTACATCGCTGGTAATCTTGAAAGCAATCGCAACAAGAGGCCTTTGCTGGTCGCATCTGACCGGTATTTTTTGGTCTTTGTTTTTCGGCTCGTAAGCAATTATTTCAGGCCTTTCCAAAGGCGAAGGCAAATATCGAATAATTCCATCCATTAACCTCTGCACGCCAATATATTTCAAAGCTGCGCCAACAAACACCGGATGAACTTTACCACTTAGCGTCCCCTTCCTGACAGCACGGTGGATTATTTCGGAATCAATTGCCTTGTCATGAACATAATTATCCATCAATTCCTCATCGTGTTCAGCCGCCATCTCAAGCAATAAGTGTCTCTGCCGACCGGCTTCAGCCCTTAACTCAGACGGGATTTCAACCTCATCATAAACACTACCCAGTTTCTCCAGCTTATAATAAACCGCCTTCATCTTGATAAGGTCTATTAGGCCGGAAAAAGAGTTTTCGGAGCCAATAGGCAATTGTAACAAAACCGGCTCAGCCATAAGCTTATCACGTATGCTATCTATCGTCATATCGAAGTCAGCGCCGACTTTATCCATCTTATTAACAAAACAAAGACAGGGAAGGTCATATTTGCGACCTTGTCTCCAGACCGTCTCGCTTTGTGCCTGCACACCTTCACTGCCATCGAATACAGCAACGGCACCGTCAAGCACTCGAAGCGAACGCTCCACCTCGGCAGTAAAATCAATATGACCGGGAGTGTCGATAAGATTTATAAAGTAATCTCTCCAGGGAAACTTAGTCACCGCCGAAGTAATAGTAATACCTCTTTCCTGCTCCTGTTCCATATAATCCATTACAGCAGTGCCATCGTGGACCTCGCCCATCTTATAGGTCTTGCCGCTATAATACAGAATACGCTCTGTCACCGTGGTCTTGCCGGCATCTATATGAGCTATAATGCCGATATTCCGCAATTTTCTTATATCTGTTGTTTCTCTCTTCATTTTTTTCCGTTACTGTAAAGTCAGATAAGCAAATCCCAAAAAAAATACCTAAAAATAAAAAACTGTCACGGTCGTCATACAAAAACCGTGACAGTTGAAATAGCGCAGGTATTACCAGGCAAAATGAGCAAAGGCCTTGTTAGCTTCAGCCATTCGGTGAACATTCTCACGCACGGTCATTGCTCCGCCTTCTTTATTATAAGCATTTATTAACTCTGCCGATAAGCTCTCGGCCGCAGATTTTCCTTTTTTGCTCCTGACAGATTGCAATATCCATCGAAAGGCAAGAGTTTGCTGTCGTTTGGAATTTACCTGCATCGGCACCTGATAGTTTGCGCCTCCAACCCGCTTACTCCTGACCTCGATTAAGGGCTTTGCATTATTAACAGCCGTCTCAAATACCTCCAGCGGCTCAACATCCTTTATTTTTTTTGATACGACATCCATAGCTTGGGAGAAAACACACTGGGCTGTCCGTTTTTTGCCATCCCACATTAAACAGTTAACAAACTTGGAAACAAGCTTACTGTTATATGTAGGGTCTGGTTTCAACTGCTGCTTTGAAGCTGTGAATTTTTTTGGCATACTTAATTCCTCATCGTTCGTCCACCAATACAGGTAAGACGACAATCTATTTTGGTTTTTTGGCTCCGTATTTGCTTCTGCCCTGTTGACGTCCATCAACGCCGGCACAATCAAGAACACCTCTTATGATATGATATCTGACCCCAGGCAAGTCCCGGACACGTCCGCCGCGAACCAATACGGTGCTGTGTTCCTGGAGGTTGTGGTCAATCCCAGGTATATAGGCGGTAATCTCTTTCCCGTTAGTCAAGCGTACACGGGCAATCTTACGCAATGCAGAGTTTGGCTTTTTAGGTGTCTGCGTCCGCACAATAAGACAAACTCCTCTTTTTTGAGGCGAATGAGCCATATCTGTTTCGCGTTTTCGCCGTTTGGCCTTAGCTCGAGGTTTCTTTACTAACTGATTTATCGTAGGCATAATTCTCTTTCCAAAAACATAAACTTATAATTCTTAATCTATTCCCAGTGCCTCTTTAATCTTCATCTCTGCTGTCTTTTCAGGTTTTTTTTCTTCTTTTGCTTCTCTCAATTCTTTCGGCACCGGCGGTTCAACAAAATGTTTGACTTTCGCTTCAAGATAAGGTTTGAATGCTGTCCCTGCCGGTATAAGATGACCCAGTATCACATTTTCTTTCAAACCTTGAAGCTGGTCCACTCTACCAACCAAAGAAGCTCCCGTCAAGACCTTTGTAGTTTCCTGGAAGCTTGCAGCAGCTATAAAGCTGCCTGAGCTAAGAGAAGCTTTGGTTATACCCAAAAGCAGTGTTTCCGCAGTAGCAGACTTCGGCTTCCTGCCTTTAGCTGATGCTCCGCCGATACTCGCAATCTTATCATTTATGGAAGCGAGCTCTTCTTTAGCAATAATCTGTCCTTCTTCCAGGTCTGGTGAATCGCCAGAATCAGATATCTTAATGCAGCCCGCCAACCTCTGGTTCTCATGCTGGAAAACAAATCTATCAACGATTTCTCCAGGCAAAAATGAACTATCACCTATGGATTTAATCTTAACCTTCCGAAGCATTCTCGAACAGATTATCTCAATATGTTTGTCGTTGATATTGACATTCTGCGAACGATACACATTTTGGATTTCGCCGGTCAGGTATCTATGCAGCGCCTCTTCTCCTTTAATCCGGAGAATATCATGCGGGACTAAGGGACCATCGGTTAAAGTATCGCCGGCTTCTACAATATCACCTGTATGAACATTTAAGTGTCTGTCACGCGGAACATGATGGTCTTTTTCCATCCCGCTTTCACCGCGAATTATAATAGTCATTTTACCTTTACGCTGCCCGCTCTTGAGCTCCACTTTACCACTGATTTCTGCCATCGCTGCAGGGTCCTTGGGCTTCCGGGCCTCAAATACCTCGGTAACTCTCGGCAAACCGCCTGTGATATCCTGAGTACCTATGGTAGCTCGAGGCAGGTGAGCCAGAAGCTGACCGGCATCTACCTGTTCATCCTCGGAGACCTCAATCCTTGCACCAGCAGGCAAATAATGAACATCAAGAATCTTCCCGTCAGAATCTTCTATTACTATCTGAGGATGTTTATCACCTTTGTGTTCTATCACAACCGGTTTCCCGGTTTGACCCTTACGCTCCTCCTCAAGGCGCGTCGTCTCACCTAAGACAACATCCATAAAACGAATCCTGCCGGATACCTCTGCAAGAATCGGTGTACGGTGTGGGTCCCACTTGAAAAGGATTGTTCCTTCTTCGATTGTCTGCCCATCCTTAATAATAAGGGTCGCTCCATAGGGTATCTTGTACTTATCAAGCTCTCTTTCTTTATCATCCAGGACAACCATTTCTCCATTGCGCCTCAAAGCAACATCTATTTGCTCGCCATTTTCTTCAAGAGAAACCGCATTCACGTCTCGATACTGTATCTTACCACTATATGCTGAACGCTGCTCATTTTCGAGAATCGCCCTGGAAGCTACACCGCCGGTGTGGAATGTACGAAGTGTCAACTGTGTGCCCGGCTCGCCGATTGATTGAGCAGCTACTATACCAACTGCTGAACCTTCTTCGACTAATTGGCTGGTGCTCAAATCCCATCCATAACACTTCGCGCATATACCCAGCGGGTTATCACAAGTCAACGGGCTTCTAACTCGTATAGAATCCAGCCCAAGTTCCTCAATCTTTTTAGCTGCTTCACCGGTAATAACCTCATTTTCACGAACAATCATCTCATCAGTAATCGGATTTCGAATATTATCTCTTGCAGTCCTGCCAACTATAAGCTCGGACAACGGTACATCAACCTGTTCTCCCCTGCTGAGAGTGTTCTTGGTTATACCTTGAAGTGTGCCGCAGTCATGTTCTGTTACAATTACATTCTGAGAAACATCGATAAGCTTACGAGTCAGATAGCCGGAATTAGCGGTCTTTAAAGCCGTATCTGCAAGACCCTTACGAGCTCCATGTGTTGAACTAAAGTATTCCAGCACGGTCATCCCTTCACGGAAGTTAGACTTAATGGGAGTTTCAATAATCTCACCGCTCGGCTTTGCCATCAAAGCTCTCATCCCCGCAAGCTGCTGTATCTGGTCAACACTTCCTCGTGCGCCAGAATCGCTCATCACGTATACCGGATTCAAATAAGGTTTCCCCTCGTCTGTTGTATCATTTTGGAAACCTTTCATCATCTCATTTGTAACAGCTACTCGGGCGTGCGTCCAGGCATCGATAAGCTGATTATACCTTTCTCCTTCCGTCAAAATACCCGCCTGATAATTCTTCACAATCTCATGCACTTTCTTTTCAGTTGCAGCAATAATAGTCTGCTTTTTCTCCGGTATCTTCAAGTCTCTAAGCCCGATGCTCAGCCCTGAAAGCGTTGCATATTTGAAACCCATGCTTTTGATATCATCTAACAGGTCAACTGTTTTAGAACTGCTTGCAATCACAAAACAGTCACTAATTACCCGCCCTAAGAGCTTTTGCGACATCAAAATATTGTAAAACGGCATTTCTTCCGGCAACATATCATTAAAAATACATCGACCTACAGTTGTCTCGATTGTCTTGTATCTTTTATTCTCATCCGAAGAAACTTCTGCCTTGGCTTGAGGGCTTTTCTCAGTTACAACTTTCTTGTCGTTTTCAATTCTTACTTTTATCTTGGCCTGAAGCGAAACCTTGCCCACATCGTAAGCCATAATTGCCTCGAAAGTATCCTTGAATGCCGTCCCTGTACCTTTTGCCTCTGAATTTATATATGTCAAATAATAGTTACCCATCACCATATCCTGCGAAGGGCCTACCATTGGTCCTCCGTTTGCGGGTGAGAATATATTACCTGTGGTCATCATTAAGGTATAAGCTTCCGCCTGCGCCTCTACACTCAAAGGAAGATGAACCGCCATCTGGTCGCCATCGAAGTCAGCATTGAAACCTTTGCAGGCCAGAGGATGCAGCATAATAGCGTTACCCTCAACCAGTATCGGCTCAAATGCCTGGACTCCCATTCGGTGAAGGGTCGGTGCACGATTCAACAACACTGGATGCTGATGAATAACTTCTTCAAGCACATCCCATACCTGCTCATCACGCCTTTCTATCATTCTTTTTGCGCTTTTTATAGTATCAGAAAGGCCATGTTCTTTAAGCTGGCGAATAATAAACGGCTGATACAGCTCAAGAGCTATTTTCTTCGGCAAGCCGCATTGATATAATTTCAAGTTAGGTCCAACTACAATCACAGAACGTGCTGAATAATCGACACGTTTACCAAGAAGATTCTCGCGAAAACGACCTTGTTTACCCTTAATCATATCTGTCAGACTCTTCAAAGGGCGGTTATTACTGCCGAGTACCGGCCTTCGACAACGGTTGTTATCCATAAGAGAATCTACCGCCTGTTGAAGCATCCTCTTTTCATTACGGATAATCACTCCGGGGGCATTAAGGTCTATAAGTTTCTTAAGACGGTTATTCCGGTTGATAATTCGACGGTAAAGGTCATTTAAATCACTTGTCGCAAAGTTACCGCTCTCAAGAAGAACCAAGGGACGCAAATCCGGCGGGATAATAGGAATAACCTCAAGAACCATCCATTCAGGTTTATTACCACTGGTTTTTATGGCCTCAACTTCCTTGAGCCGTTTTGTAAGTTTATTAAGCTTTTGCTTGCTTTTAGTCTTGTCAATAGCGGCTCTTGAGTCAACACTCACTTTATCCAGGTCTAGACTTTTCAAAAGTGCTTTTATAGCTTCGGCTCCCATTAATGCCTTGAACCCACCGGAAGCTAAACCATATTTAGCAGTCGCTTCACGATACTCTTCTTCACCAAGAAGTTGCCCCTTCTCCAGGGGACTATCCCCCGGCTCGACAACAACATAGTCCTGGAAGTAAATCACTTTCTCAAGGTCAGAGTTTTTCATATCCAAAAGCGTGCCAAGATGATTGGGAATCGCCTTGAAGAACCAAATATGAACGACGGGCGATGCCAGGTTAATATGTCCCATACGTTTGCGACGAACCCTGCTATGAGTAACTTTGACGCCGCAGCGGTCGCAAATTATCCCCTTGTACTTGGTTCCTTTATACTTGCCGCAGGCACATTCCCAATCCCTTTCGGGACCAAAAATACGTTCGCAGAACAGCCCGTCTTTTTCAGGACGGTACGTTCGGTAATTTATTGTCTCCGGCTTACGAACCTCGCCAAACGACCAGCTGCGAATATCATTTGGACTGGCTAATGAAATCTTTACCGAACCATAATCATTTATCCGGTCGTAAATATTGCCCAACATAAAATCTCAACTCCTTAAGTTAATTTGCGAAATTAATACCGCTCAATTTAAAAAACCATCCCTCCGAGCTGCTTTTTTTCGAGTTGAATATTTAATCCCAAACCTCTTATTTCATTACACAGAACATCGAAGGATAAAGGCGTTCCGGCATCAAGAATGTTTTTACCTTTTACCATTGATTCGTATATCTTTGTTCTGCCTTCTACGTCATCACTTTTAACCGTAAGTATTTCCTGTAGAGTGTAAGCGGCACCGTATCCTTCCAGTGCCCAGACTTCCATCTCTCCGAAACGCTGTCCGCCTGTTCTCGCTTTACCGCCAAGGGGCTGCTGTGTAATTAAACTGTAAGGACCCGTTGCACGAGCATGAATCTTGTCATCTACGAGGTGATGCAGTTTCATCATATAGATATATCCAATGGTTGCGCTTTGGTCGAATGGCTCGCCTGTTCTGCCGTCATACAACTGGGCCTTAAGGGTATTCGGAGGTATCTTAATGAAAAACTCATCATAAACAGGGGACTCTTTATTCTCTTCATACTGCTTTTTTCGTGTTTCCATACGCTCGTTTGCTTCTGTAATAAGTTCTTCTATATCTTTCTCGTTAACCCCGTCAAATATCGGGGTAACTGCCCGAAAGCCCAATACTTTTGCGACCCATCCAAGATATGTTTCCAAAATCTGCCCTACGTTCATTCTACTCGGAACACCAAGCGGATTAAGCAGGATATCAAGAGGCGTGCCATCTTCGAGAAACGGCATATCTTCCTCAGGTTTTATCTTGGCAATTACACCTTTGTTACCGTGTCGACCTGCCATTTTGTCACCGATAGACAACGTCCGCTTGATCGCTATGTAAATTTTCACCATCTCCAGAACGCCGCTCGGCAATTCATCGCCGTGCTTTAGATTGTCCACTTTCCGTTTCTTTTCTTCTTCAAGCTCGCCGATTTTCCCACGGTATTCGTCAATGACCTTCTGAACATTTTCTCTAACCGATGCCGGCTTGACCCATTTGATATCAAAGCTTTCTACCTGCTCGTAAATGACATCATCATCGTCACTGGCTCCCACTTTTTGCTTCGTGGAAGGGTCTACGATTGTAACATCAAACTTCTCATGAACCGCTTCTATCATCTGCCTGAAGAGCACACATTCTTTGGCCTGAATTTTGTTTTTATATTCTTTTATCTTTTCTTTGATTGTTTTTTCCTGTTCATCTTTTCCGGCACCGCGCTTAGCAAACCTTTCCGTCCTTATTACAACACCTTCATAGCCGCTCGGCAATTCCAACGAATCATTTTTAACATCTTCTCCAACCCTGCCGAATATCGCATGAAGCAATTTTTCTTCAGGAGTTAATTCCGTCTTGCTCTTCGGCACGACCTTACCAACCAGAATACTTCCCTTTTGAACTCTCGTGCCTTCTCGAATCACTCCATACTCATCCAGATTGCGAAGTGCTTTTTCACCAACATTTGGAATATCACACGTAAATTCTTCTCTGCCCAGCCGGGTCTCACGTACCTCAGCGGTGAATTCATCTATATGGATGCTTGTAAATTCATCGTTCTTTAAAAGTCTCTCACTAATAACAATAGCGTCTTCAAAATTAAAACCATCAAAAGAGACAAAACCGCAAAGAACATTCCTTCCAAGGGACAGAACCCCACCGTCCGTACCTCCACCATCTGCGATTACCTGGTCTTTTTTTACTTCATCTCCAAGTTTCACTATGGGTTTTTGATTCAGACATGTCCTCTCATTCAGTCCGGCAAATTTAACGAGATTATATTCATCAGTATCATCAATTACTATATGTTGAGAGTCCACAGCAGTAACCGTCCCGCTCGTCTCAGCACGAACCACCATACTGGAATTCCGTCCAACCACCTCTTCCATCCCCGTTCCTACCAGTGGTATATCTTTTTTCAACAGCGGAATCGCTTGTCGCTGCATATTCGAACCCATCAAGGCTCGGTTGGCGTCATCGTGCTCCAAAAATGGAATAAGTGCCGCAGAGATTCCTACCGTCTGTTTCGGCGACACATCCACATAGTCAACTTCATCACTGGAAACCTGTGCCAGCTCACCGTTCTTCATCGCTAATACCATACCTTTGGGTATCCTCTGCGTCTTCTGGTCCACGGTGTTGGGAGCAGCAATTATCGACCGCATATCTTCGTCAGCTCGCAAATACTTAACATCACCGGTTACCCTACTGTTCTTTACTTTAACATAAGGAGTAACAAGAAAACCGTACTCATCAACCGAAGAAAAAATGGCCAATGACGAAATCAATCCTATATTCGTACCCTCCGGAGTCTCAATAGGGCAAATCCTGCCGTAATGGCTTATGTGAACGTCACGAACCTCAAAACCGGCTCGCCTTCTATTCAGGCCGCCAGGCCCTAAAGCAGAAAGACGCCTTTCATGCGTCAGTTGACTCAAAGCATTGGTCTGGTCAACAATCTGACTTAGCTCGCCACGACCAAAAAAATAATTAATGCTGCTCGATACGCTCTTGGAGTTAACCAAATCCGCTATCTTAATCTCTTCTTTCTCAGCAGTCCTTTTAGAGCTCATACGTTCCTGAATAGTTCGGCGAAGCTTCAGCATGCCTTTGCGAATCTCTTCAGAGGCAAGCTCATCTATGGTCCGCACTTTTCGGTTTCCAAGGTGGTCAATATCATCAACCTCACCCTCATTATTTCTTAAAGCCATTATGTATCGGATAGTATTCTCGAAATCTTCAGGCCTGAGAGTCATTTCTTTTTCGTCAACAGATTGTCCGAACTTGCGATTCAGACGGAATCTGCCGATTTTGCCCAGACGATACCGGTTGATATCAAAAAACTTATCTTCAAAAAACTTCTTGGCCTTCTCCGCGTTCAGCGGATTGCCGGGTCTTAATCGTACATAAAATCTCAACAACGCCTGCTCATGGTCCTCGCATCTGTCCTCAGCAAGGGTATTTAAAATAATCTGGTCACCAACAGATTCGATAACCTCCACTTTACCGATTGCTTTGGATTTGCTATCATCTTTTGGAAAACCATATTCCACCAGCTCTGTCTTTGCCCACCTTTTTAGAAGATTATCTCCGCAATCCTCTGGTTTATCCGCCTTAAAACCTGCCGTAAAATGCATCCCCAAACTATCCTTCAAAGATGCTGCTAATCCCAGATACCCATCACTGATTTTACCTGTTTTAATGCTGTGGAAAAAGTAAATCCCCTGTTTGTCAGGCAATCCCTTTTTACACTTCTTTAAGTCCTTGATAACAGTCCAGTCATCCTTACTCTTTATAGCATCTTTACATTCCTGATAAAAATCTTCAAGGTATGCATTCTTATCCCACAACTTCTTAATCTTATCTTTTGATTTACCGGAATCCTTGTTAAATCGCGGCTGCTCGCTTTCAAT
This sequence comes from Phycisphaerae bacterium, assembly GCA_030604525.1. Taxonomy (GTDB): domain Bacteria; phylum Planctomycetota; class Phycisphaerae; order Sedimentisphaerales; family Anaerobacaceae; genus JAUVVQ01. Next base: position 61,101 of record JAUVVQ010000008.1, read on the forward strand.
TAACCTCGCCTCAACCGCCTTTAACTCGGATTTCTTCAATTGCTCCTTCGTTTCTATGTATTTAAAAGCAAACCCGCCCGTTCGCGTCCCCTTGACTCCTTTTACCATATATCTTTGGCGAAGTTCATCTTGATGCTTTTCCAGCCATTGACGAACATCTTTGCTTTCCTTATCCTTGCTTTTGCCAAGCTTCTTTTCAGCTTCTTTTTCGCTGAATTTAATCCGGGGAGCCACGCCTGTAGCAATCTTCGAATTCTGCAGCAAAGCAAGATTGTCACCGATTTGTGTGCCGGCCTTGACAATTATCTCACCTGTTTCAGTATCGACAATTGAACCTACCACCCACATATCCGGTTTCAGCCCGGAAACAGGAACAGTCTTCGTAGGATAAAACAGGCGGATAATATCTTCCGTCCTCCCGTACTCAGGACTTATCGCACGCAAAAGAACCGTGGCTGGTATCTTACTTGACTTGTCTATTTTAATAACCAAAACATCCTTGCGCGTAACGGCTATCTCTACCCAGCTGCCTCGCTCCGGTATAATCCTTCCTCCATGAAGAACCCTGTCGCCTACTTTGCTTTCGATAAGAAAATCCACACCGGGACTTCTATGCAATTGACTTACTATAACCCTGATAGCGCCATTAACTATAAACTCTCCGCCTCCTACCATAACCGGCATCTGGCCAATGTATATGGCCTGCTCAGTTAAATCCTCGCCTTCTTTGACGTGCAATCTGCAGGTGATTTTTAGAGGATATGCGTAAGTTAATCGGAGCTGACGACACTCTTTCGGAGTATAACGGGGTTTTTCAAGCTCGTAATAAAGGTACTCCAAAGACATATTCTTGTCATAACTTTCGACCGGGAATATTTCACGAAACAATGCTTCGAGTCCTGCGTTTGCCCTTTGGGTGGGCGCCGTATCTTTCTGCAGAAAACTGTCATAGCTCTGCCTCTGGATGGCAGCAAGCGGCGGTATCTTAACAGCATCAGGAATGCTCCCAAAATTCCGAACAGTAAGTTTGCTTGGAGGAATCGGCTTGATAACCTTGCGTGGTATTGTCACCACACTGTCCTTTTGGAAAATCGCATCCCGAACTTTCCCGAAATTCCGAACAGTCTGCCTAGGTGGCTTTGCAATCCCACGTAGATATCCTTCTGCTTTCTTCTCGATCTCGGCTATGTTTCTGTCCGCATAATCCCTCAAATATCCCTTTAGCATGCTATCATCGCTTGGTCTGCCGGAAAAATGCTTTTTTAACCGTCCTTTTAAGCCCTGGCTTCCAGGCTTCTTCTGCTTATCTTTACCACCTAAGCCAACATATCCTTCGTTTACGCTACCACCATAAGGTCGGAAAAAATAAACGCCTTGCCATTCCGTCTTTAGCTTATTTTTACCAAATTCATCGCCAGTATCAACATCCGAAATCCGCTGCCAATCCTTATCCTTTTGGAGACCATCAATATTGTCACAACACTTTCTAAACAGCCTTTCAAGTTTGTCACTCTTTTGAAACTCTTTTTCCCATTTTTCAGGTTTCCACGGCTCCTTAACATTAAGCCGAGGCAACCTATAGTAAGGCGGTTCTCTATCCCATTTTTCCGAAGGATAGGTATAAATCAAGCTCTCTTCAAGGGCTTGAAGTTCTGTTTCGCTTAAAGCACCATTTTCATCGGTACACACATACTTAAACTCCATCCCCGGAAACTCATCTTTGAGGCCCAGAAGCCCCTCTATATACATCTTGCGGAGCTTCTCAAAATGCTCACTCAGGAACTCATCTTGCACCTTTTTATACCGCGGATCTTTCAGGCCTATTGCTGAAAGCTCTCTACAACACTTCCCAAGCTTCTTTAGAAAATCACCTTTACACCACCACGGTTTATCTTGGACGTTTTTCGAAACCATCTTACGCTCCTATAATTCAATACATAACGTGCAGGTTTATCTATCCGCTATACGCTACACGCTATCTTTTAAGCTAATTCAACGACCGCACCTGCAGCTTCGAGCTGCTGCTTGACGCTCTCTGCTTCCTCCTTGCTGAGACCTTCTTTGACTGGTTTGGGAACAGCATCAACTAATCCCTTGGCTTCTTTCAAGCCCAGGCCCGTCAATGCCCTGACTTCCTTGATTACCTGTATCTTCCTGTCGCCGAATTCTTTCAAAATTACATTAAAGCTGCTTTTTTCTACCTCCGCTTCACCTTCTGCTCCGGCAGCAGGACCTGCCATCATAACAGTGCCGCCAGACGCCGGCTCAATTCCATGCTCATCCTTGAGATAATCAGCAAGCTCCTTGGCCTTCATCAATGTCAGAGAAACAATCTTGTCGCCAATTTCTTTAATCTCCTTGCTCCATTCCTTTTTCTCTTCGGCTTTGGCTGCTGCCTTCTTCTCCGGTTCTTTTTTTACTTCTTCCTTCGCTTCTGCTTTCTTTCCCTTATCTTTTGCTTTTTCGTTCGTTTCTTCTTTAGACATATTAAACTAACTCCTATTCTTTCAATGCCAGAGGTAGCCGATGGACCCGTCTTGCACACTTCTGCAAAACGTATATTATCAATTCAGTCCTGTCGTTTAACCCGCAAAAGGCGGGACAACCACGCAGCAACAATAATCAACACTTCATTTATAAAACAACTAAGCTGCTTGTTTTTCTTCTTCTTCAGAAAGTTTTTTGATACATCCTGCTATAATCCCCGCAGGCGATACCAAAGCAGAAACCAATCTCGCTGCCGGCGACTGAGCCAGACCAACTATCTGCGCCTGCAGCTCACTTCGCGTCGGCATCTTCGATAAATCATCAGCCGCCTTCATATCTAATAATGAACCTTCAAGAAAACCGCCCTTTATTTCTAAAGCTGCTATCTTCTTGCCCCATTCCTTCAGCTCTTTAGCCACATCTACAATGCTGTCTGAGCCGTAAGCGACCGCACAAGGACCTTCAAACAAAGAAACCGCTGATTCCATCCCGGCTCCAGCCAGGGCCCTTTTGAAAAGCGAATTTCGAACAACGTGTAAGCGGACACCCTTCTGCCGAAGTCCGCCTCGCATCTTATTGTTGTCAACCCCATTTATTCCCGTAAGACTAACAACGATAAAATCATCGATATCTTCTTTCTCAATCCTGCTTTTCAACTCTTCCTGAATTAATCCTTTTACATATTTGCTCATTTTACAACCCGTTAATCTTATACTATATTATGTTTTTTTATTCTCAACCTGGAACAAAACATCTCAAACGCTTACATTTATACTGGGGCTCATAGAAGCAGATATAACAACCTTCTTCAGAAATATGCCCTTGGCCGAAACCGGTTTGTTCTTTTGGATATATGAAATGAAAGCTTCAATATTATCGATGAGCTTCTGCTTGTCAAAACTCTGTTTTCCTACTACGACATGCACATTGCCGCTGGAATCATTCTTGTATTCAATCTTCCCCGCAGAAAATTCGGCAACAGCGCCGGGAATATCATCCGTAATCGTTCCGTTCTTGGGTGACGGCATCTTACCCTGAGGACCAAGAACCCGACCTAACTTCCCTACCTTATTCATAACTTTAGGACTGGCAATCGCAAGGTCAAAATCACCCCATCCACCATTTACTTTCTCTATTAGCTCATCGCAGCCGGCTTCTAAAGCACCCGCCTCTTTAGCTGCTTCTTTCTTGGAATCCTCACAAAAGGCGATAACGCGCTTACGCTTGCCAATCCCGTGCGGCAAAGATACCGAGCCGCGAACCCCCTGGTCCGACTGTTTCGGGTCTATCCCCAAACAAAGGACACATTCGACGGTCTGGTCGAATTTTGCCGAATCAAAGGATTTAATCTTTTCCACCGCTTCGGATAAGGTAACCGGCTCTTTGCCCGCCTTAGCAAAATCCTCTTTATATCTTTTGCTTCGAATTCTCATAAAAAGCTCCTGAATTTCGCTCTATTACCTCTTTTATACCAGCTATACTTCGTTTCCACTGTTCGCCTTTCAACCAGCCGTCCTCAGCCGTAAACTATTTAACCTTCTACTTCTATTCCCATACTCTTTGCAGTGCCTTCTATAATCCTGCACGCATGGTCCATATCATAAGCATTTAAATCCTCAAATTTGGTCTCTGCTATTTCACGAACCTGCTTTGAGGTTACCTTTCCAACCTTTTCCTTATTTGGGACACCGCTCCCCTTGGCAATTTGCGCCGACTGCTTCAGTAAGACCGCTGCCGGGGGACTCTTTACCTCAAAGGTAAAGCTCTTGTCGAAATATACAGATATGACAACTGGAACTATTGTCCCGTTAAGGTCTTTCGTTTGTTCGTTAAACTGCGAAACGAACTGGCCTATATTAACTCCGTGCTGACCAAGCGCAGGACCTACCGGCGGCGCAGGCGTCGCCTGACCACCATGTGCTTGTAATTTTATCTTCACTACCACTTCTTTGGCCATAATTCTATCCCTTGTACCTCAAATCTATCCAAAACCATTATCGCGAAAAACAACGCAATGCCGAAAAATTTACATCTTTTCCACTTGCCAATATTCTATGTTTAAAGGCGTGCTCCTGCCGAATATCGTAACTATTACTCTCACCACTCCACGCTCATGGTCTATGGAATCCACTACACCTTCAAAATTCTCAAAAGGACCTTGCTGGATTTTAATCTGGTCTCCCTTCTTGAACTCGACTTTGATAGTCGGCATTTCCTCCGGCTGCTTTGCTTCATTAAGCATTTTAGCAACATCGGTATCACGCATCGGCGTTGGTACGCCCTCTGTGCCTATAAAATCTCCAACACCGGTGGTTTCTTTAATCAGAAACCAGGCCTTCTCGTGAACCTGACCTTTTTCACCGGCATCCATTTCCATAAAAACATATCCAGGATACAGCTTCCGCTTATGAACAGTTTGCTTTTTCCCACGCACCCGCTTTACTCGCTCGATAGGCACTTCTATCCTGCCGATGATATCTCCAAGACCTTCACGCTCAATCTTCTCTAAAAGCGCATCTTTGACCTGTTCTTCTCTATTAGCCGCAACTCTTAACACATACCACTGCATTTTATAACCTGTTCTCGTATAACACTATAAATGTCTCTACGCCCCTGAACCATCATCCAGGAAATGCTCAGCTTAAAAGCCAATGGAAAAATAATTCGAAAATCAAATCTGTTACGCCAAGCATCGCAGCCATGAGTACAACCACCATAATAACAATAAAAGTCGAAACTATTATTTCCTCTTTGCTTGACCAACTAACCTTTTTCATCTCGCCCTCACCAGCTATCATAAAATCAGCCACATAGGGCTTGTTGACCAGCCAGAAAATCAGCAAAGCTAAAATCACAAATAATCCCGCCGGCAGCATAGTTCTTATCCACAAAGCAACCTGCTCGTTCTGGCCAAATCCCACCGCCTGAAGGGTGTTATAAAGTTGATAGCAACCAATTGCAGCAATAAGACCAAAACCAAACGCACTGCAAAGTCTTGTATATTTACCTTGCCCTCTTTTATAAATCTCCAACGCCATAGATAAAAACCTCAAAAACTAAAATACCGACTCTTTTGCCATCTCTGCCAAATCCTTTTAAAAACCAACCAGGCCAGGAGGGAATCGAACCCCCAACCTTCGGTTTTGGAGACCGACGCTCTGCCTAATTGAGCTACTGGCCTAATAATAATTAACCGCCTTGCAAGCTCAGATTTACTTCCGACGGATTTTATGAACAGTGTGCTTACGCTCACTTCGACAAAATTTCTCCAATGTTAACTTGGGGACGCCTCCTGATGTATTGACACTCGTGCGATAATTCCTGTGACCGCACTCACTGCACTCAAGCCAAACATATTCTCTTTTACTTTTCTTCTTAGCCATAAAATCTATCCACGCCAGCCAAATTCACAGCGCCTGATTAAGTTTATAACCTGCAAGGGTAAAGCTGTCCCTCTATAAAACGAGGTCCGAACTGATTATTTTCCGCCTGCGTTTATGGAGTAACACTCTTTTCAAAAGGTTTTTACTCGATTACCTTTGTCACTACGCCGGCTCCAACTGTTCGACCGCCTTCTCGAATAGCAAACCGAAGGCCTTCCTCCATAGCTATAGGCGAAATGATTTCTACCTCCATTGCTATATTGTCACCGGGCATACACATCTCCGCACTTTTCCCTTCCCGGCTTTTAAGAGCATTAACCTGCCCGGTAATATCAGTAGTCCTGAAGTAGAACTGTGGTTTGTAACCACCGAAGAACGGCGTATGTCGACCGCCTTCTTCTTTCTTAAGAACATATACTTCAGCAATAAACTTTGTATGCGGCGTAATGCTTCCCGGCTTAGCAATTACCTGTCCCCTTTTAAGCTCGTCTTTTTCAACGCCTCTTAGAAGAACGCCTACATTATCACCCGCCTGTCCTTCATCCAGAGTCTTGTTAAACATCTCAACTCCAGTGGCAACCGTCTTACGAACTGCATCTGCAAGACCGACTATCTCAACCTCATCGCCTACATGAACTTTACCTCGTTCAACTCTTCCTGTTCCTACCGTTCCTCGCCCTTTAATACTGAAAACATCCTCTACCGGCATAAGGAAGGGCTTATCAACTTCTCGCTCTGGAACCGGAATATACTCATCGACCGCATCTAACAATTCATCTATGCACTTGCAAGCTTCATCGTCTTTACCCTCAGACTCCATAGCTTTCAGGGCCGAGCCCATGATAAGCGGTATCTCGTCTCCGGGAAATTCATATTTGCTCAGCAGCTCACGAACCTCTAATTCCACTAACTCAATAAGCTCAGGGTCGTCAACCTGGTCTGTCTTGTTCAAAAACACTACTATCTTGGGCACATTTACCTGACGGGCAAGAAGAATATGCTCACGAGTCTGAGGCATAGGTCCGTCACTCGCTGCCACAACAAGTATAGCACCATCCATCTGGGCCGCACCGGTAATCATATTCTTGACATAGTCAGCATGACCGGGACAGTCAACATGAGCATAATGGCGTTTCTCCGTCTCATATTCAATATGTGCCGTATTGATTGTTATGCCACGCTCTTTCTCTTCAGGCGCATTATCAATTTGCTCGAACTTCTTTACCGTGCCCTTGCCGGATTTATTAAACAACCGCATAGTAATTGCCGCAGTGAGAGTTGTTTTACCATGGTCAATATGACCGATAGTACCAATGTTTACATGTGGTTTTGTTCTCTCAAATACCGCTTTAGCCATCGTTCTCTATGCCTCCATTATCATATATATTTATTTTGTTTTGCCTGGTTTCTTACATCACAATACGAAACACTACTGACTTCTTTATATACTAAACTCAAAACCGAGAAAAAAAGCAAAACCGCTCTCAGTTTGATATTCTGCCTTTAGCTGCTGCTGGGACTTGGACCCAGGACCTCGTCCTTACCAAGGACGCGCTCTACCACTGAGCTACAGCAGCAATATAAAAAAACACCTTCCTTCTTATCAAACGGCCATCTGCCTTATCGAAAGACACACTGCCGCTAAAATCATTTCACCTCTAAGCGAAATACGTATAAAACTTCCCACCTCCTGCTTCGCCCGATATACAGTTAATACACAGGTTTGTGGAATAATCTAATTTTTCGCTAAGTATGAAATAAGTAGTTTATATAATAAGAACTGAAAGTTCAAACATAAAAAACCAGGAAAATCAAGAAAAAACCGAAAAAAAGCAAAAAAAATCAAAAAAAAGCAAAATTTTTCCCCATTTCCCCCCCTTCTTCCTCTAATCGTAGAGGAGTGAAATCCGCCTTTGGCGGACCGAAGCTGCAAGTCCGCCGGGGCGGAGCGAACCTTTGGAGGATTGCATTTCCCTATGTCCTCTGGGCGGGGTCGCCTTTATCTTTTATGTTTAGCCCACAGTTTTACACTGTGGGTTGCTGTTATTCCTTAAAGTTTTTAGCCCCCCGCTCTACGCCCCCTGGGTTTTATTTACTATTTTACCCATTATGCGAATTCACATAGTCTATGCGACTCTCCAACGCCTCTTTATCAAAACAATAACGCTTATCATACCCCCTCGTCCATACTTTACCAACCGCACCTCTGTTTTTTAACGCTATTCTTCCTGCCTGCTTTAGCTGTCGAACAATTTTACCTATGGAAAACCCTGAATACCCAACAACCACATGAACATGATTTGAACACACCGCCAAAGCCTTAAGAACAATTCCGTATCGTTCTGCCTCTTTTTGAATCGCCTCTTCAACTATCTTTTTTTCTCTTGCCCAAAGCCGCACTGCATCTTTTACTAATCTCTCTTGATTATCTCTGCGGAGTTGCTCATTTCTCTTATACACCTTACCATCTTTGACATACCCCTTTTCACTGCCCTGAAGCCATGTCCCGTAAGTAGTCCACGTAACAAGATAACCTATCGTCTTTGCCACAAAACCTAAAACCTCTTAAAAAAATGGTTAGCCCACAGTTCTACACTGTGGGTTGCTTTGCCCTAAGAGATACGTTGCACAGTTCTACACTGTGGGTTGCTTTAAATCTTTTACAAAAAATCCAATTTTTTGTTTAGCAGTCGCCATCCCAGCGACTCTTTATCATCCCAACGCACCAATCCAAACTTAAAAATCGTAGAGGAGTGAAATCCGCCTTTGGCGGACCAAGGAGAACCTTTGGAGGATTGCATTTCCCTATGTCCTCTGGGCGGGGTCGCCTTTATCTTTTATGTTTAGCCCACAGTTTTACACTGTGGGTTGCTGTTATTCCTTAAAGTTTTTAGCCCACTGCTCTGCGGTTCCACGCTTGTTGTAAAACTTTACCACATTGCCGGATGTAAAGGGCTAATTGGGATAAGAAGGTTTACGAAGCGATTCAACGGGAAAAATGTGCTGGTTTATAAAACAGTATCAAAACTGACACCTTTAATGGAAATTCTGAAAAGAATCCGAACCGGTAAGACCCGATACCATCGATTGGGCCAATGCTGCTATCTCTGCTTCCTTCAGTGGAAATCTTGCTATAATAAAAATCCTTTCAAAAAAAGTATTCCGTTTTTATCTATCCCCGCACAGTGCGGGGGATTTTAATTCTACTACGTGCCAAGAAGTGATAAAGCAGGCGCGTACATAGGATGAACTGCAAACCACATGTCTTTTGTAACAACTCCTATCTTATCAGGTAAATATTTTTCAGGTTTCGCTGTACGATTCATTTTTATTTGTAAGAAACCGATATCGAGTAATAAAACTGCAAGTTCTATTGCTCTATCCATAAATGATCCAGCCCATACCCAAGGCATTAATTTTTCACGATCGGATCCTTCAATTGCCAATTCAGTTGCAATTTCGTCTATACAGCTAAATGGAAATTCTTTTTTCTTCCCTCTGAACTTTTCGAAAACGACTTCTAATTTGGGGTAAGTATGATTTAATTCACTAGCAATATCTTCCAGACGTTCCGCAGAATAATCTCTAATAGCAATATCAATATCATCTTTAGATATTCGTTTATGGTCATTTTTCTTTGCACAATCTATACACAAGCTTGTTAACCTGATTAATTCTCTTGGTCTTTGTGTCGAATAGAAAGCAAGCTTTTCAAAACAGTCGGAGGGAAAAAGATTTCCCCAGATGTCTTGCTTTGTAAATCGAGTTTTTTGTAGAATTCTCTTTTCGATCATTTCTTGAAGCATAGACATGTCCCATTCGACATTACAAATTCGATCTCGCGATTTGTCTTTATCTGCAAGTGGCAAACATTTATATATATCCTTACGTATGGACACGATGAATTTTACTGAAGGACAAGATAAATGTATTAATGATGTAAACAAGGCTGCAATTAAGCCATTCTGAGTTGGTTCATTATTCCAGTAACGATCCAAATCATCGATTAACACATAATATTTATTTTCAATTTTCTTAGGTAGCTCTTTCGCTGCGTGATTGATTTCATTCAAGAAACGAAATTGACTGGTAATATTATTATGATTGAGTTTAGCCGTTCCACTCAAAGACACACTATTATTTTCTATGGATAAGCTAATTTCATCTATTAGTTGAATAATACGATCTGTAAAACTAAGAGCATTACCACTATCGTCTATTGTTTTATTAAAAAGTTTTTCAATTCGTTTTTTATCTTTACTTCGAAACAGAGATATAAACTTGTCCAACATATTTCGATCTCTACTATTCTCCCTTGCCCATAACTCCATTAGCAAAACATAATCCCATAAGGATGTAAATAGCCACTGGTTTTGGCCCTCTTTTAATATTGGACTGTCAATATTCAAGTTGGCAAGTGCCGAAAAAGCCAAGTCATCTGGCGAAATGTTTACAATTATTTCTTGCTTATCCTTTCTCTCCAACCTAACCATTTGCAGAATGGCAGATTTCCCTATACCTTTTGGACCGATATAAAATATGGTTGGGTCTGACATATCTAACGCTTTTTCTAAGTATCGATCTCGACCGACATAATATCCTTGCAAGTCATGATCTTTCTCTGCCTGGAGCCTGCCTAAATCATGTATTTTCTTAAGGAAATTAGTTTTCTTCTTTCTTGGCATTCTTACAATCCCTCATATCTCAAATATTCATTTTATTCTCAGTTAGTTTCCTTTTTTCGCCTTTTTCTCAAAGCCAAACCACCCAACCAGAGCAACAAAAGCGTGGTTGGTTTTTTCTTACTCTACTATGATTCCCTGCCAATTATAGGCTCAGTAATGATAGTTGCCTGATACCTTCCTTGATATTGGTTCGCACAGAGCCTTCATTTGCTTTTTGCAACCTTTCCGCTGCAATAAGCACATCAGACAACTTCGCCCTATAAGTTGTCTCGAAAGTGTCTGACCAAACAGGCACAAGTGTCTTTGCGTCAGCCAACTCCCACTTTGTCTTCATGCGTATATCAATATCAATTCCTATCCACGGCTGGTCATAGTCCAGAATCGTGACATCAAGAAGATAGTCCGCACCATCGCCCTTGATTACAGCTTGGAAAACACCTGATTTTGCCAAGGCGTTGCTTAAAGCTTCAGTAAACGCTGAGTTTGACACTTGCGAAGTCCACAGAGGGTTAGTCTCTCTACCTCCTATCGATTCGTTTATGCTGACAGTATGATGGTGCTTATTTACCACTTCAAAATCTGTCGGTACCATCCTGCTCGCATTTGCGGCACAACCACTAATAAGCAAAAACACACTCAAGCTAGCCAAAACCAATACACTCATTATGATTTTTTTCAACAACATTCTTTTCATTTTTAACTCCTTGAAAGAGGGCATTTTCTTGCCCCCATCATTTTATTTGTTAGTTTGTTTCTTTGTTATCAACCGCTTTATCTCCAGTTTGTTTTTTGCTTGCTGCTTTTCGCTCCTCTATTGAAGGGATTCTCTCAGTCGTTACACCGCCCATGTCGCAGTTCTTTTCTGCGGCGTAAATGAGAAGACGATTGTGTCGCCTTCGCATTGCATCAAATTCAATTTTTTCAGCATCTTTGAGATCCATAAAGAAAAATGGTACGATTAAGAACACACCAGCCGTAGCCCATAATGCATTTGAAACCCCCTTGTTTGTTTTTGGGAGCAACCGTTCCATATCAGCTTGAAGTTGAGCAACTTCCACTTTCAAACCTTCACAACTTCGATTTTCGTCGCCTGGTAGATAGATTGCAATAGGATTAGCTTCTCTACCAGCACAACCAGCAAAAAACACAGAACAAGCAAGTAATAAGCACATTAGTTTTCTCATTGAATTCTCCTATAAACTTTGATTTCCTATTGATATATGCCCAGCAACGTTGCTAAGCCTCATTCAATATTTTCTTGTTCCTGAGATGGCAAAATCGCCGTCTTTTTAAGATCACGCATTTATTTTACACCTATTAAATTTCTTAGTTCTGCTTTAAGTTCTTTTAAGATTTTGGAAATTGAACCTTTATCTTTGAGCGAATAGTACCCTTCTTTCCAAGCTTCAAGTTCACTGATTATTGCTTCCTTTTTTTCTGTTCTATCAGCAGCATCTTTATGAAAACGTAAGTAAATTGAATATGTCCCTGCAACATTTTTTATCGACTCGCATAATTGGTCAATTAAATTGCATGTTGAATCATTTAGATATATTTCGTTTGGTCGATAAAACTCTAAAAACTCTACCATTGCATTTCCAAGCTCCTCTGCTAATGGCAGTCTTTCGTCAGGTTTCATAGTGCCAACAGGTGAGAAATAAGCCATAGCTTTTTCATTAACATTGGAAATCCTTGAATATAATTCCCCCACAACACACGCTTGCTTTTCTTGAAGTTTGGCAAAACGTATTTTATTTAACTCGTGTTTATTGTTTAATATATCTTTTATAATACCGCCGACATAAACAAGAATACCACCAATTATAGTAAAAATGACATTTCCCATTTCAATACCTTTCGTTTTTCTAACCTTTTACAATACCACCATTACCGTATTACTGGCTTGTCCTTCGCCAGCCATATATTACCTAAACCAGCAATTCTCGTTTTTAAAAATTACCATAAAAATCCTCCGTGAAGAATTTAGAACATCCTCAACTTTTCAAATAACCCAATGAAATTTCCACTTCCGTAGGTGTAATTTACAATTATACTTCTTTTTCCTAAAACCTTAATTTACCACAATTTGTTTAAATACACAACAAATAACGGATATATAAAATCCGCGTTAATCCGCGTTAATCAGCGTCTAAAACTGAAATTTCCGTCACTTTTCGTGCATTTTTGGTCACTTCTAGCTTTTTACCGTCCTCTATAGTCAGGTAAGGAATTTCGTCAGCTGGTTTTGGGAAGGTTACATAAAGTAACCTGTGGATGAGGGCAATGCCTGGTGAAAAGCTCGCTTTGAAAAACAGGGCTTGCCG
>JAUVVQ010000059.1 GCA_030604525.1 Phycisphaerae bacterium
AGACTCCGTTCTTCCTCTGAAAGCTGAACAATGTATTTTTTGACCATGATAAATCTCCATGATAATTTAACCATAGAGAATTATCGGCAATACCCACCCAAATCTTTAACCGTGACAAAGCACTAGCTTATGTATCGATACAGGAGATATGGCAAGTCCTATTGGCTATGAACCATTTCCAAATGGAGGCAGAATAAATATGGGAGCTTATGGCGGCACGGAAGAAGCCAGTAAATCATACTTTGATGCTCCTGTTTGTCAAACACCTGTCGCAGGTGATATAAATGGTGATTGTAAAGTTGATTTTAAAGATTTTGCAATAATGGGATATCATTGGCTGGAGGATAATCGGGAATAAATTTAATCAATCAAATCAGATGATTGTTTGCATATCAGTTTGAAAACCTATTGCTGGGCAATAAAAGGCCATTTAAGGGGATGCAGCTTTAGCATTGTTTTTGCGATTTAGCTTTATTTTTTGCAGTAGTCGATTAGCCGGGCGATTTCGCTTCTGAGGTCTTTGCGGTGGACAATCATATCGATGAAGCCGTGTTCGAGCAGGAATTCAGCGGTCTGGAAGCCCTCCGGCAGTTCGATTTTTATTGTTTCTCTTATTGTTCTCGGTCCGGCAAAGCCGACGAGCGCTTCCGGTTCAGAGATGATGACGTCACCGAGCATAGCGAAGCTTGCGGTTACTCCGCCTGTCGTCGGGTCAGTGAGGACGGGTATGTAGAGGCCGCCTGTGTCGTTGAATTTTGCCAGGGCGGCGGAGGTCTTGGCCATTTGTCCGAGCGAGACGACACCTTCGTGCATTCTGGCTCCTCCGGAGCAGCAAAAGACGACAAACGGCAGCGATTCTTCGATAGCTTTGTCAACGGCTACGCAGAATTTTTCGCCGACGACGGCGCCCATTGAGCCCATAAAGAATGTGGAATCCATAACAGCGAGGATGACAGGCCTTCCCTTTACGAAAGTCTTTCCGATTCTCATAGCTTCCGTGGCGCCGGTTTTTTTCTCGCTTTCTTTCAGACGTTTTTTGTATGTCGTGCCTTTGTATTTAAATTTTAGAGGGTCGCTTGTTTTCAAATCGACGAGAAATTCCTGGAAGGAGTCCTGGTCGGTAAAATATTTAATTCTTGTTTCAGCGTTTATTCTGAAGTGATGGTTGCACTCGGGGCAGACATTCAGGTTTTCCCGGACGCTGCTTTTGTAAATCAGATGTTCGCATCCCGGACATTTCAACCATAGCCCTTCGGGCATTTCTCTTTTGGGTTTTAGTGAGTAGCCGTCCCAGGTTTTTTTTGTTTTCTTTGCCATTTTAGAGCAGCTTTTTACCGGATATAGTTATCCTTGTTTCAGCTTTTTTGGATTTTTTTCCAGCGATATTCTATCAAAAAAGCTGCGGCTTCGCCAGTAAAACTATTCAGCGGCTTTTCTGATGTTGTTTATTGCGGCGATGCGGTCCTTCCAGCCGAAAATCGAACTGCCGGCGACGAGAGTATCTGCACCCAGGGAGACGACGCCAGGAGTGGTTTGCGGGTTGATACCGCCATCAACTTCGATTCTAACATCCGCCCCGGCGATATCTCTTATTCTTTCGATTTTCTTTGCCGGCTCAGGCATAAAGTCCTGAGCGCCGAAGCCGGGGTGCACGGTCATAACGAGAATCATATCGCAGTATTTGATGTATTGAGCGATGGCTTCCAGTTTTGTCTCGGGGTTGAGGCAAAGCCCGGCGGTGGCACCGAGAGAATGGATTTTTTCGATAAGTGGTATTGGATTATCGACGACTTCGATATGAAAAGTTATGTGGTCAGCACCGGCTTTGATAAATGTTTCAGCGTATTTCTCAGGGTCTGTTATCATCAGGTGAGTATCGAAAACGAGCTTGCTGTATTTGCGCAGCTTTTCGATGACGGGCGGCCCGATGGTAATGTTCGGGACGAAGTGACCGTCCATAACGTCGAGATGAACCATTTTTACGTCAGCGTCTTCGATAACTTTAATTTCGTCAGTTAGTCTTGCAAAGTCCGCACTGAGTAAGGAAGGTGCGACTTGAATGGTACCGGGCTTTGGTAATCTTAATTTTTCCATACAGGTTTTTTCGGTATTGGTTCTTCGTCACCTGACTTTTGCCAAATTTTAATTCAGAACCAGAGCAGTATTTTTTTCAGGCGGTATTATTTTTCATCGATTACCTGCAGTGATTTGAATTTTTTCCCTTCGAGGAATTCCAGAGAGGCGCCGCCGCCGGTTGAGATATGAGATACTTTATCTTCAAGTCCTAAAGTTTTCACCGCACTGGCGCTGTCACCTCCTCCGATGATGCTCCTGGCGCCTTTTTCGGTGGCATCGGCGACTGCCTGGGCGAGCGCTTTTGTGCCTTCGTCAAACGGGGGGATTTCAAAAATGCCCATAGGTCCGTTCCAAACGATGGTTTTGACGTTTTGCAGTTTTTCAGCGAAGAGCTTTCTTGTTTCAGGTCCGATGTCAACTCCCTGCCAGCCGGAATCGATATCGCCGGAGACAACCTTGCTTTCGGCATCTTGTTTTATTTCTTTTGCGATTACGTTATCAGTCGGCAGGACGATTTCTTTTTCGAGGTCTTTTGCCTGTTTCAGCAGTTCGGTTGCGTCGTCGAGAAAGCCATCTTCGCATAGACTTTCGCCTATGCCTTTGCCTTCCGCTTTGAAGAAGGTATATGCCATAGCTCCTCCGATAAGGATTATATCAACCTTATCGAGGAGGTTTTCGATGACACCGAGCTTATCTGAAACTTTAGCTCCGCCGAGTATGGCAACGAATGGTTTTTCCGGATTTGTTATGGTATCGCCGAGGAATTTGAGCTCTTTTTCGATGAGGAAACCGATTACTTTCGGCTTTTGTTCCATCATAACGGGGACGGTGTACATAGAAGCGTTGTCTCTGTGCGTGGTTCCGAAGGCGTCGTTGACGTAGATGTCGGCGAGCTGTGCGAGCTGTTCTGCGAACTTGTCTTTGGCTTCTCTTAGCTGAGTATCTTCCTTTGCCGCCTTGTCCTTGATAGTTTCTTCTTTATGGAATCTGAGGTTTTCCAGGAGCATACACTCACCCGGCTTCAGGGAATCTGCCTTTTGCCTGACGGCCTCACCGATGCAGTCATCAGCGAGGACTATTTGCTCCTCAAGCAGCTCTGAGAGTTTTTCTGCAACCGGGGCCAGAGATAGTTTAGGGTCTTTTTTCCCCTTTGGTCTTCCCAGATGGCTCATCAAAATAAGAGCGGCACCGTTGTCTAATAAGTGTTTGATGGTTGGCAGAGCTTTTACTATGCGGTCATCGCTTGTAATGTTGCAGTTATCGTCGAGAGGAACGTTAAAATCGCACCTCATCAGGACTTTTTTGTCTTTTACATTGATGTCAGCGACGGTTTTCTTAGCCATTTTGAACCTGCTTTCCACGAGAGCATAAGCGAAAAATTGGGCCTGTTCACTCGCAGAACAGGCCCGGTAATTTTGATTACTTAGTTGCGACTTTTTCCATAATGTCAACAGTTCTGTTGGAGTAACCCCATTCGTTGTCGTACCAGCTTATGACCTTGATGCATTTTCCTTTGACTATGGTGCAGTCGGCATCGAAGATGCTCGATGCGGGGTTTTTGATGATATCGCTGCTTACGATAGGTTCTTCATTATAAATGAGGATTCCTTTCATCGGTCCTTCGGCGGCGGTCTTCATAGCGGCGTTGACTTGTTCTTTGGAAACCTCTTTTCTTACATTGACGACTAAATCAACGATGCTTCCAACGGGAATTGGTACCCGCACGGCCATTCCGTCGAGTTTCCCGTCGAGCTGTGGTATTACTTTCCCGATAGCTTTTGCCGCACCTGTAGTTGTGGGGATAATGTTGCATGCCGCTGCACGTGCGCGTCTTAGGTCTTTGTGAATCTGGTCAGCGACGTTTTGGTCGTTGGTGTAAGCGTGGATAGTAGTCATCAGCCCCTGTTCGATACCGAATGAATCGTTCAGGACTTTTGCTATCGGCGCAAGGCAGTTTGTAGTGCAGCTTGCGTTAGAGATGCACTGGACATCGCCGGTTAGCTGTTCGTCGTTAACTCCGAGGACGATGGTTGCGTCGATGTCGTCTTTTGCAGGGACTGTGAGTACGACTTTTTTTGCCCCGGCTTTTAAATGGTCGCCGTATCCGCCTTTAGGTGACTCTTTAGTGCGGAACAAACCGGTTGATTCGACGACAATTTGGACACCCATATCGCTCCAGGGCAGCTCAGCGGGATTTCTGACTGAAAGCACCTTGACCGCTTTTCCGTTTATGACGAGCTTGTCCTCTTTTGCCTCGATAGAGCCGTCCCATCTGCCCATGACCGTGTCATATTTAAACAGATGAGCGAGACTTTTCGCATCTGCGAGGTCGTTGACAGCGACCAGTTCCAGGTCGTCGCCTCTTGACATAATAATTCTTGCGATGGCTCTTCCAATTCTACCGAAACCATTAATTGCAACCTTTGTTGCCATTTTCAATCTCCTTTTTTAACAGAAAAAGTATTTAACCAGGTTATTTTGACGCTGCTGGAAAAAAGCACTGTATTTACGGGAGTGCTTTTTGTCAAGAGTTTATTGTGGAGAAATTTGGAGCGGCTGATTTTAGAGCAAAAAAAGATAAGCCCTGCGATAGGTCGCAGGGCTTAAAGGAGGTTGATTTCGGTGTGTTTTCAAGGGTTTTATTTTACGACGAGGATAGAGTTGCTCTCACCGTATGGATTCATTTCACTGTTTTCGTTGTATGGGTCTTGCTGCCATTTCCCGTCAACCACGAGTCGATAATGGTACTCCCCGGCGGGCAGTTTCATCTTTGTCTGCCAGATACCGCTTGAGCCGACTTTTTGCATAGGTAATTCTGATGGCTTCCAGTTGTTAAAGTCCCCTGCAATTTCTACAGATTTTGCTCTTGGGTATAGAGTAACGAAGATGACTGCGTCTTCAATCTGGCTTACGCCATAGTAGTCTGATAGCTTTGCTTTTGTTTCCTCTGAGAATTGGTTAGTTAAGATTTCCTCTTTTTTGCTTTCCTGCGGTTCTTCAGTTGTTCCTTCTATCTTTATTTTTTCAGTTGTTTTCGCATCTTTTATGAGCTCGTTTGCCGTAGAGCTGATTTCAGAAAGTTGTTTCGACAGCGAGATAGCGAGCTGTTTTCTTTGTTGAAATTTCTGTGAGCTTATAACTTCTTCGGCGAGTTTGGCAAAGTCCGTTTGTCCTTTGCTTGTCGGGTCGTATTCCGAGATTGGTTGACCGAAACTTGTGGCTTCTTTCAGCTTGGTGTTGAAATTCACGATGGTTTTGAACATCTTATCGCCGAAGTGTTTTTTGAGTTCTGCGAGGATTTCCCTGGCCATTTTTGTCCTTATGTCATACATACTCGCCAGGACGGTTACGCTTACCTGCTGTTTGCATCTTTGTGTGAGTATTGATAATGTATCGAGCTGTTTACTGAGTCCATGAAGCGAGAAGTATCCGGTTTCAACGGGTACGATAACATTGTCCGCGGCTATTAGAGCGTTGAACGTCAAGAGTCCGACAGCGGGCGGGCAGTCGATTATGATATAGTCGTATTTTCTATCTATTCCCTCTATGACTTCTTTTAGGCATTGTTCCCTTCTATTGATTCCCGACATTTGCTGTTCGAACGCAGAGAGGTCGAGAGCAGCAGGGGCTAATTGCAGATTGTCGTTAATCTGCCAGAGTATTTCCGTTAGCCGCAGAGGTTCATTTCTGCTTTTGCTGATGAGCACGTCATACATGCTTTGCTCGATTTGCTCTTCCGGGATAGCGAGTCCGACGGCGCAATGAGACTGAGGGTCCATATCAATGAGAAGGACTTTTTGGCCCTTTTCAGCGATAGCACTTGCCAGGTTGATTGCAACCGTTGTTTTGCCGCACCCGCCCTTTTGGTTGACAATAGCGATAGTTTTCATATTTTTTACTCCCATGGTTTTACTTTGCTGAATCAAGCCGCAGGACAGCGGTTTAACAGCGTATTTGCTTAAACCTTGTTTCCAGCTTAATTACCAAGCTCTACCCTGTTTTTTCGGCAAATAAAAGCGAAAAACTTTATACTTTTATGGGACGAGCCGATAAAAGAGGCAATCGCACCTGTTTCGGGCTAAAAATAAAATAGCTGCGGACGCCGTTTAGTCGAGCAGGACAGCAGGCAAGCTATAGCGGTGCTTGCACGCTATGGGAGATTGAGTAAGCAGCAGTTGCTAATCTTCTTGCTGATTTTGTTGTGGCACTTATAATGCTGGACGGGCCGGTCAGTGCGGTAACGTGATAACGGGTCTTTAATGGAAACCGAAAATCTGCAATGTTTATTAAAAGGAAGAAAGATGAAGTTTTTTAAATGTTTTTTGCAACGGAACAGTTGTAAATTTCAGCGAGGTTCGAGAATTGTAAATCTGTGCTGTGCTGCTGCGGTTTTAATCGCTGTGCTGGTGACAACCAGCGGCTGCGCAGAAAGGGATGTTTCCTCTAAAAGGCTTGGTGGCCGGGAAACCCAAAAAGAGGTCCTTTGCGAAATTACCAAGGGGCCGTTCCTTCTAAGAACGCTGCCCGAGCGGGCTGCTTTGATGTGGGAAACTGACAGAGATGTCACCGGAAAAGTCTATTACGGCAAGGATAAACGACTGAAAAATTCTGTCTCTGCCGGCTCCATCGCCGTGCACTATAAAAAACGAGCAGGCGGTGTTCGTGCCGATACAAACGCTTATATACATAAAACCTGGCTTGAAGATTTGCAGCCGGGCCGGAAGTATTATTACCGTATCGACAAGCAAGGCCAAACCTACAGTTTCCAGACACCGTCCGGCAGCAGTGATGAGGTAAGATTTGTTGTTTATGGCGACTGCCGAACCTATCCGCAACGGCATCGCAGAATAGTTAAGCAGATAATTAAAAGGAATGTAGATTTTGTAATCATCAGCGGCGACCTTGTAGAGAACGGCGGCAAATATCAGCAGTGGGGGACACAGTTTTTCAAGCCGCTGGAGGGTCTGGCTGAATCAGTCCCGGTTTATGCGCTCAAGGGCAATCACGACCGCAGCAGGCAGAAGTATTTTGAAAAGCTGCTTACACCCTCCGGAGAGTTGAGCAGTTTTTCTTTTGATTACGGCCCGGTGCATTGTTATTGTGCCGACAATTACACGGGCGAGCCGGGGGAGATTCTCTCTGAGATTTCCAAAGATTTCCGCAGCTCCAGGCGAACGTGGAATATTCTAAGTTATCATGAGCCGACGGTGAATTTCGGAGGCCACTGGTCCCGCTGGGGCGCACCGGATGCGATGCCCTTGTATTCGAAGATTGGAGTTGATTTTGTATTGACGGGGCACTCTCACTTATACGAGCGGTTTCGCCCGGTAGCTCCGAAGCCTGGGACGGATGGTAACTATGTAACTTACATCACTTCCGCCGGCGGCGGGGCGCCGCTTTATGGAGTCAAATCAACCCGGTTTCACGCCTGTGCGAAGGTGGTATATCATTTCTGCCTGTTTGAGGTCAAGGCCAATAAACTCACTATGGATACTATTGATATCGACGGTAATGTAATCGACCATCTGGAAGTTACCAAAACGGCAGAAGGTTTAAATGAGGAATACCGCCGGTCGGCTGTGCCGATGAGGGCTATTCAAATGTACCGCGATTTACACGCCGTTGAGCTGGAGCCGTTGCTCGAATCGCCGAAGAAAGGCGAACCATTTGACGTTGTTTACGAGATGGATACTCCCCAAATCGGCGAGCCGGTCGAAGTCCGTCTTTCGCTGGGCTGCGAAGACGGCACATACAAGCTCCCTGAGGCAAAGAGCTATAGTATCGGAGCCGAAGGAGGTGCTTTCCCAGGCCGATTGACAGCGACGGCGCTCGTCGAAACGAAAAGTAAATTAAGCGAAGATAAAGAGATGCTGCTTGTTGACCCGCCCCTGTGGCTCCAATGCGATTACCGAAGCGGCCGGATGAAGGGCAAGCTTCGCTGGCCTGTCTTCCTCAGATTCGAAGAAGATTAACCTCGCTTTCTGAATTAGTTTATACCGCTGGCAGAAATGGCGGACACCTTCAGTCCTCAGGGCAGGGCTTTTTTATTGACTTCTGCGGTGAGGCGGCTTACTTTATGACAGCAATTGTCGGCTTTAGTTATCCCGCCTTTGGCGGGTTAACGCATAAGCAAAAAAGCATAGACAATGCCGGAATTCGCGAAAGTGAAAGGTTTAAGCAAAATTAGTGCTATGATTAACATAGGGAAAATCAAACCGGAGGTTGAACGAATATGTCGGCGTTTGCCGGTCAAACGATTAGGCCTGTTCGGTTCTGCTTTAGGTCGGGATTTTTCAATCAAGAGCAGTATAGTATAAATCAGGGTGAACTCTACCGTATCTTACAGGGTGGTATCTCTCTATCTGAAATTGAGTTCCCAAAGTTGCTGCCGGTTCATTGGTGGGCGATAAAGCAGGTCTTATAAAAGCGAATCTCAGACCAAGCCATTTACCAGTTTCATTTACTGTGATTGCCTTTAACATATCTGTATCTTCAGACATTTCCCAATAACCGCTGCCAGTAATACCGTCAGGTTCGTAATCCTGTGATGCTCCATCGTGCCTAAGTAGCTTAAACCAAGCACTTAAAGAATCATTTGTTGTTCGGTCAATTACCCAATCAAATGTTGCCGCAGCACCTGCCGCGCCATCAGAATTGATAGTAATCAAAGCAGTATCATCTTGGTCTTTTAACGATGTATCAAGTGTATATGGTTCTGTCCCCGATATACTGTTCTTTACGTGATAATACCAACCGTGGGCCAACTGAACATCATTGTCAGGAATATCATTTGAATGCTCACATCTTATTCTTTCTTGATATAAGGGAGGTGTCCGTCCTGTTGACCTAATAACGCCATTGCCTGTTGTTGTCATTCTTAACATACCATCACTAATATCAAGAGTGCAATATTCCTCAACTTTAAAAAATTCAGGCCAACCTACAACATTATCACTCAACTCACTTGCACACAATTCATCACTGAAATCTATACCATATAGCCAAAAAACTGTTGAAATCGCAGGCATTTCTCGCTTACTGCCATTCCAAAACTGGTCTGTCATTAAACAAGTTCCACCAAAGATTTTATAGTTGTTGGAAAAATCCACTGTCGCCAGATGCCCGCCGAATGCCATAAATCCAGAATCTTCATCCCACACAGGACAATATCTGTAAGGTGTTGAAAATTGCTGGCTCTTCGTAAGAAGTGGAACTGCCGTTACGCATTTTGGAAATTGGATTGTCCAGGTATCGCCTCTATCATCAGATACAAACATATAAACCCGCATTTCCCAAGTAAACAGTGACAAATGAATTGAATTATGATAGTATAGAGCTTATGGAGACCACTCAAGCCAGTTTTGACTATTCTGAATTGGAGAACCCAATGGGTGAAAGAAGC